>NZ_LDUL01000058.1:0-81563 GCF_001043615.1 Burkholderia sp. LK4 | reverse complement strand
CCGAGAAGGGGGCCGAGAAGGGGGCTGCGAAGGGGGCTGAAAAGGGCACCGCGAAGGCGCCCGCAAAACGCGCGGCCGCGAAGCACGGCACGGCCGTGGCGCACCCGGCGAAGAAGATCGCCGCGCGCCGCAAGCACGCCGCATGATCGCGCAACGGAGAACGACGCGATGGCCGCGAAACTCGACCCCTATCGCCGCAAACGCCGCTTCGATGCGACGCCGGAACCCGAGGGCGCGCACGGGCGGCGGCGTGCACCCGCCGAGGCGGACGCGAGGAAGTCGCGTCAGTCGCGACAGGCGGGAACGTCCGCGCGCACGGCCCGGCCGCTGCGCTTCGTGATCCAGGAACACCACGCGAGGCGGCTGCACTACGACTTCCGTCTCGAGCTCGACGGCACGCTGAAATCGTGGGCCGTGCCGAAAGGGCCGAGCGTCGATCCGGCGGTGAAACGGCTGGCCGTGCACGTCGAGGATCATCCGCTCGAATACGCGTCGTTCGAAGGCGAGATTCCGGCCGGACATTACGGCGCGGGCTCGGTCGTCGTGTGGGACGAAGGAACGTGGACGCCCGACGGCGGCGTCGCGCAGGCACGCGCGGGCTACCGTGCCGGCAAGCTGACGTTCCGGCTCGACGGCGCGAAGCTGCACGGCGGCTGGGCGCTGGTGCGCAGCGGGCGGCAGCAGGGGCGCCAGGAGCAATGGCTGCTGATCAAGGAACGCGACGACGACGCGCGCGATGCGGCGGCATTCGATGTCGTCGCGCAGCGGCCGGGCAGCGTGCATGACGGGCACACGCAGGCCGCGCGCACGAAGGGGAACGGCGACAAGCCGTCCCCTGCGCGTGCCGCGCGGCGCGGCCACGGCAATGCGCCAGACATGAGCGACGCGCCGCACGACGACGCGGGCAGGCCGTCGGCCGACCTGTCGCACGTGGACGGCGCCGTGCGTGCGGCGTTGCCCGAGCGCGTCGCGCCGCAACTCGCGACGCTGGTCGATGCGCCGCCCGCGCACGGCGACTGGCGCTACGAAGTGAAATTCGACGGTTACCGGATCCTCGCGCGGATCGCCGGTCGCGGCGCGCGGCGGCGCGTCACGCTGATGACGCGCGAAGGCCGCGACTGGACCGCGAAGCTGCGTGCGCCGCGCGATGCGCTCGCCGCGCTCGAGGTCGACAACGCATGGCTCGACGGCGAGGCCGTCGTGCTCGGCGAGAACGGCCTGCCCGATTTCCAGGCACTGCAGAACGCGCTCGGCGCGGGCCGCTCGGATGCGGTGACGCTGTTCGTGTTCGACCTGCCGTTTCTCGACGGATACGACCTGCGCGACGTGCCGCTCGCCGCGCGTCGCGCGCTGCTCGAACCGCTGCTCGCCGGCAGCGATCCGGCCCGGCTGCGTTTTTCACCCGATCTCGGCGACGACGTCGTGCCGCTGATCGCGCACGCGTGCGACACGGGGCTCGAAGGGTTGATCGGCAAGCGTGCGGAGTCGCGTTATCGCGGCGGACGCTCGCCCGCGTGGATCAAGCTGAAATGCCGGCGGCGGCAGGAGTTCGTGATCGGCGGCTACACCGAGCCGTCGGGCAGCCGGCACGGGTTCGGCGCGCTGCTGCTCGGCGTCCATGCGCCGGACGCGGGCGGCAAGCGGTCACGCGGCACGCCGCCGTTGCGCTATGTCGGCCGCGTCGGCACCGGGTTCGACACGCGCCTGCTCGACCGGCTCGCGGCGATGCTGCGCAAGCATGAGCGCGACACGACGCCGTTCGACCCGCCGCCGCGCGAACGGTCGCGCACACGCGTGCACTGGGTCGAGCCGACGCTCGTCGCCGAATGCGAATTCGCGGAATGGACGGGCGACGGGATCGTGCGGCAGGCGTCGTTCATCGCGCTGCGCGAAGACAAGCCGGCGCGGCAGATCGTCCGCGAAGTGCCGCGCCATACCGAATCGGAGACGACGATGGACGAACCCCACGCAGCGCATGGCAACCCGCATGACAACCACCCGCATGCACCGCATGCCGATACCGGTCACGACCGCCGGCCGCGCGCGCGATCGCATGCGTCCACCGGCCGCGCGCACGGCGAACCGGGCGTCGATCACGTCGGCCGCGTGCGCATCACGCATCCCGATCGCGTGCTCGACCCGCGCAGCGGCACGCGCAAGATCGACCTCGCGCATCACTGGTTGTGGGTCGCGCCGTGGCTGCTGCCCGACCTGAAAGGCCGGCCCGTGTCGCTCGTGCGCGCGCCGGGCGACATCGCCGGCGAACTGTTCTTCCAGAAGCATGCGGAGCGCCGCGAAATCCCGTTCGTCAAGCAGCTCGAGGGACTCGATCCCGGCCACGGCCCGCTGCTGTCGATCGACAGCGTCGACGCGCTGCTCGGCGCCGCGCAGATGGGCACGATCGAACTGCACACGTGGAACGCGCACGCGTCGAACATCGAGCGGCCCGACCGGATCGTGTTCGACCTCGATCCCGATCCGGCGCTGCCGTGGCGCGCGATGATCGACGCCGCGCAGATCGTGCGCGGGTTGCTGGACGAACTGGGGCTCGTGTCGTTCTGCAAGACGAGCGGCGGCAAGGGGCTGCATGTCGTCGTGCCGCTCACGCGGCATGCGGGCTGGGACGACGTGAAGGACTTCTCCCGCGCGGTCGCGCAGCACGTCGCCGCTACGCTGCCCGAGCGCTTCACCGCGACGATGGGGCCGCGCCACCGGCGCGGCAGGATCTTCGTCGACTACCTGCGCAACGGCCGCGGCGCGAGCACGATCGCCGCGTACTCGGTGCGTGCGCGGCCCGGCATGGGCGTGTCGGTGCCGCTCGAATGGGACGAGGTGCCCGCTACGACGGGCGGCGCGCAATGGACGATCGACACGCTCCGCGCACGGCTCGACGCGCTGAAACGCGACCCGTGGGAAGGCTACGCGCACACGCGCCAGCGCATCACGGCGTCGATGCGTGCGCGGCTCGGGGCGCCGACGTGAACCCGTCAGCGCCGATGCTGCAGCCGGTGATACCAGTTCATCAGCGGCGTCGCGGAGATCCCGTGCGCGATCACCGACGCCGACACGACGGCCAGCACCGGTGCGGCCAGCGAGCGCACCGCGCCGGACGGCGCGTGCTCGATCGCGAACAGCAGGTAGTAGAACGAGCCGATCCCGCGAATGCCGAACCAGGCCATCAGCCGCCGCTGCGCCTGCGTCGCACGCGAACCGGCGAGCGTGACCAGCACCGCGAGCGGTCGCACGACGACGAACAGCACGGCGGCCAGCGCGGCCGCCCCCCACGTGAGCAGCGGGCCCGGCAGCGTCGCGAGCACGCTGCCGACCATCGTCATCACGACGGCTTCCGCGATCCGTTCGAGTTCGATCGTGAAGCCGAGCACCGATTCGGCCATGAACGCGTGCGCCTTCTCCGGATGCTTCTCGGTGGCGACGACGTCTTCCGAATCGATCTGGCCGATCACTTCGCGCGGCTTGCGGTCGCCGCTCGCACGGTGTTCGACGCGGCGCATCGCGACACCGGCCGCGAACGTCGCGATGAAGCCGAACGTGTGCGCGAGCTGCGCGGCGCCGAACGACAGCACGATCAGCGCGAGCGCGAAGAAGCCTTCGAGGCCGAGCGCCTGCGCGTACTGGGTGCGCAGCCAGCCGATCAGTTTCGTCGTCACCCAGCCGAGGGCGCCGCCGATCGCGGCCGCGCCCGCGATGCCCCACAGCGCGACGAGCGCGAACGCGCCGGACAGCGGCGCGAGCCCGTAGGTCGCTTCGCGCGTGCCGCACAGTGCGAGCCCCGCGAGCGCGAACGGCAACGCGATACCGTCGTTCAACCCGCCTTCGCCGGACAGCGCGAAGCGCACGAGATCGCGATCGCCCGGGTCGTGCACCTGCACGTCGTGCGCGAGCACGGGGTCGGTCGGTGCGAGGATCGCCGCGAGCAGCAGCGCCGGGCCCCAGCCGAGCCCGAGCGCGAGTACCGCGCACGCGGCGAGCAGCGGCACGGTGACGATCATCGCGAGCAAGCCGAGGCGGCACGGCACGAGCCACAGCCGGTCGGTCAGCGGCACGCGCAGCCGCAGCCCGATCGCGAACAGCGACACGAGCAGCGCGATTTCGACGATTTCACGCAGCAGCGGCGCGTCGCGTTCGAGGTCGAGATGCAGCAGGCCGGCGCCGGCCGGGCCGAGCGCGACGCCGAGCACGAGATAGATCATCGCGGTGCTGCACGGCAGGTGGCGCAGCGCGGACGTCGCGACGCCCATGCCCAGCAGCACCGCGCCGATGATCAGGTACCAGAGCGTCTCATGCATGCGCGGGCTCGCGGCGGGCGGGGAAGGCGGACGCGCAACCGGTCAGGGCTTGCGGCCGAATGCCTCGCGCAGTTTGCGTTTCGCGCGTTCGAGCGTCGTGCGGCGCGTTTTCGGCAGATTGCGGCCCGCGCGGTTCACGTAGAAGTTCAGCATCGACATCGCCGACTGGAACGGCGACGCCTTGCGGCGGCGGCTGTGTTCGGCCGAACGCTTCAGCGACGCGGCGATCGCCGCCGGATCGTCGGACTTGAAGATGTCGGGCTCGATGTCGAGCGCATCGCTGCGTTGCGTGACTTCGCCGGACCAGCGCTTGCGGTGTGCCGGATCGGCGCTGCGGGCGCGGCCGGGACGGCGCGTGAGGCGCTTGCCGTGTGCGTGGGAAGCAGAAGCGGAAGGCATGTGACGGGGCTCCGTGTTGGGGTCGAGGGATGGGTCCTGCGGAGACGGGCGACGCAATCCGCGTGCCGCGCCGCGGGCGTGTGCGGGCGTCGGCATGGGCATTGCTGGAAGGGCGTTGCGAAACGGAACGAGCAGGCATGCCCGTTACGGAATCATCACCAGGGACAAAACGTCATGAAGCCAGCATTCGAATCGAAGTGTGTCGCGCGGCGCGTGCTCGCCGGTGCCGCCGTCGCGATCGTCGCGGCCGCGCCGGCCGCATGGGCGCAGAATTCGCAGCGCTCCGATGAAGGGACGGGCGCGCCCATTCCGTCGATGGACTTGTCGACACCGGGCACCAACGGCAACACGGCCGCGCCGCCCCCGCCGGCCCGCACGCAGCGGCACGGCGCGACGCACGGCATGCGCTCGCACGGCGGCGCGGCCGACCACGTGAAGCCGGGCGGCGGCCCCAACGGCGCAGGCGCGGGCGGGAGCGGTGCTGGCGGCGGCACAGGTGGCACAGGTGGCACGGGCGCCGGCAACGGCGGCTCGCCGGGGTCGACGGGCACCGGCGGCGGCGGGGCCGGTAGCGCGGGTTCGAGCGGTTATTGACGGTGTCGTGCCGGCGCGGCCGGCGCGGCGCGATGGCGGCGCGGTTTCCCGGGACGGGCGCGCGGCCACCACGCAGGAGGACATCATGCAATCGAATTCCCGGATTTGGCTGGAGAACGACGAGATCGACGGCGAGGCGGTCGACGTGGACGATCTCGACACGACCGTTCATGTCGACGTCGCGACGGGCAGGGTCATGTTCCATGCGGCATGGGCGAATGCGCTGGAGGCGCCGCCCGAGGCGGCCCGGTATTCGGTCGTGCTCGCGCTCGACTGCGACACGATGGAGCATTACGCCGATCTCGACGACGGCGCACGCACGCGCGTGCACGCGATGCTGCACGAGGCCGTGCAGCAGACGCTCGAGCAGTTGCCCGACACCGACGAAAACCTGACGCTGACGATCGAACTGACCGACGCGATGCTCGATGCGGCGCGGCACCTGCAGTAATCGATGCGGGCCGACGTGCCGCATCGGATTACATCCCGTTGAAATCTTTGCAGCCGGGCGCGCGGCGACGTCGAACGGGCCGGCCGGGCGCATGCGCGTGCCGGCCTCGATGCGATCGCGGGTCGTTCCCCGGCCGGGGTCGCGATGCGAGCGGGTGCGACCCTGCGCGTGCAGATGCAGCGCGCCCGGCGGCCGGCACGCCGATTGCTGGACGACCGATGCGGCACGACGTGTGCCGCCCATCCGAAGGAGACATACATGAGCGGCAGGCTGGAGCATTGCAAGGTGGCCATCCTCGCGGTCGACGGATTCGAGGAAGCCGAACTCGTCGAGCCGCAGCGCGCGCTCTCGGCCGAGGGCGCGCAGGTCGACGTGATTTCGCAGAAGCGCGGCGAGATCCAGGGTTTCCGGCACGTCGACAAGGGCGGGCGCGTGAAGGTCGACCGCACGTTCGACGATGCGCACGAAGGCGATTACGACGCGGTCGTGCTGCCTGGCGGCGTCGTGAACGGCGACGCGATCCGGATGCTGCCGGCGGCGCGCGAATTCGTGACGGCGGCCGTCGGCGCCGGCAAGCCGATCGCGGCGATCTGCCACGGCGGCTGGCTGCTCGTGTCGGCCGGGCTCGTGGAGGGCCGCACGATGACGAGCTGGCCGAGCCTGCAGGACGATATCCGTCATGCGGGCGGCAAGTGGGTCGACGAGGAGGTCGTGCGCGACGGCAACCTGATCACGAGCCGCAAGCCCGCCGACCTGCCCGCGTTCAACGGCGCGCTGGTCGAGCGCCTCGCGTCGCGGGGGGCGTAAGCCGATGCCGGCCGATGCCGCCCGCCGCGTGACGCTGACCGACACGCCGCCCGTGTTCGACGGAGCGGCGCTGCAGTTGAGTTTCGTCGTCGACGTCGATGGCGTGCCGCAAACCTGTGCGATCACGGTCGAGGCGCTGGAAGACCATTTCGGCGCGCAGTCCGCGCTGGAAGCCGACCAGCGCGATGCGTTCGAACGCGGCCGCGCGCGCATCGAGTCCGCGTGCGCGGAGGTGCTGGCCGACGGCGGCGGGGCGGACGTGGTGCTGCATAGCGGTTATTTCCGTGCGCCGGGCGGTCGGGCGCGGGCCGGGCTGTTTGGGCCGGGGAAGTCCTGACCCCCGTCGCGCTTCCCGAAGCGTCGTTCCGCGCCGGCGATCCGGCCGCCCGCATTACACGCCGTTGAAAACTTTGCCGCGCGTCGCAGGCATCGCCCGGTGCCACATCGCGCTGCGTGCCGAGTGCGCGGTGCGGTTCGCGTCGTGTCGGCTGGCATGTTCCCTGCATGAATGACCGGTTGCCGGCGCACGATTCGCGCCGCATGCCGATGCGACCGTTCGTCGTATCGCACGTAGCCGCAGACGGGGAACGAGCATGCTGAGCGCCCATGAATTTGCCGTGCTGTTCCTGGTGCATCACGCACCGGAGCAGATCCAGATCGACCGCGACGACGTCGTCGCCCTCGTCGAGCAACAACTGATCGTGATGCAGCGCGACGACGCGTCCGGCGAGCGTCGGCCCGTGTTGACGGCCGGCGGCTTGTCGGTTCTGAAGTGCGTGCAGCGGCATGACGGGGTCGCGACCGACGTGACTGACCTGAGTGACATGAACGACGCGTGATGCACGGCGCCGCGCCGTTCACCGCGCGATCGCGACGCCCGCGTTGACCTGGACGACCGGTGTCCGGCTGTCGAACGGCGGCGCGGGCAGGAAGCGGTCGACCACGCCGGCTTCGAACAGCAGGCAGTACGTCGACCCGCCGAACTGGAAGTAGCCGATCTCGTCGCCCTTGTCGACGCGCTGCCCCGGCACGACGTCGATCACGCACGACGACACGTCGCCCATCCCGACGAACACGGCCGCCACGGTGCCGATGCCGGGATCGTCGCAGGAGAGCGCGACCACCGCGCGCGTGGCGACGGCCGTCATGTAACCCTGCGAATCGTTCAGCCCGGCCGGATCGGTACCTTCGGCCTCCGCGACCGAGTAGTAGGTCCCGTCGACACGGTACGCGTGCGTGACGACGCCGCGCACCGGTGCATGCCAGCGATGGTAGTTGTACGCACTCAGGTAGGCCTGGTAGATGTCGCCGCCGACGAAGCGCTCGGCGAGCGGCAGCCATGCGGGCGTGAAGAGGTCGCGCAACGAGTACGGCTGCGCCTTGATCCAGAACGTGTCGCGCAGCTTCAACTTCGATTCGGTGTGGTACGGCGCGGCCTCGCATGCGCTGACGATCACGTGCGGATCGTCGGGTGCCTCGACCGGGCGCGCGCCATCGCGAAAGCGTCGCGTGAAGAAGTCGTTCCACGAGTCGAAGCCCAGGTGCGGCTGGTCGTCGCGATACTGGAACTGCGACAGCCCGAGGCGCCTGCGCGCCGCGTCGCAGAACCAGCCGTCGGGCGCCGACGTGTCGAGATGCGTGCGCGAATGCGGGCCGCCGAGGAAATCGCACCACACGTTCAGCACGCACTTCAGGTGCGCGTTGACGGTCGCGTCGCGAAACACCGCATGGCCCGACGGCATGCACATCGGCCAGTCGAGGAATGCGTTGATCGGGCACACGATCAGGCTCGCTTCGCTGAAAGGGGGCGTATAGGTCATCAGGTGATCGAGCACCGTCATCAGCTCGCCGATCGACGCGTAGCCGAGCCGCAGGCCCGCGTCGAGCGCCTCGTCGATCGCGCGGGTCAGGCCCATGCGCAGGACGGCGTGGTCGTCGAACAGCCGTGCGAGGGCCTGCACGGCGGGCGTGCGCAAGCGGTCGCCGGCGTGGGCGCGGGCTTCCGCCGCGATCCGTTCGCGGAACGCGGCCATGTGGGCTTCTTCGCGCGCCATCCATTCGCCGAGCCGATGGCGCGTGGCGGGCGGCGGGTTGCGGTCGGTCGGCATCGCTTCCTCCGGACGTCAGTTCGTCATGACCGTGATCAGCAAGATGCTTGCCCGGCGGCGGCACCGAAATTGCGGCGATCGTTCGTCCGTTTTTTTTGACACGGGAGACGAGGATGAACGCGGCTTCGAATGCACGACAGGCGAACAAGACGAACGAGACGGGCGCGACCGACGCGCGGCACGGCGGCGAACAGCACACGGTGACGCCGACGCGTACACGTGTGCGGCCGGCCAAGGCGGCGTCGCGCGACACGCGTCGACCGGCCGGGCGCGACGCGGGTGGCTCAGGTGGCGCGAGCGGCGCGAGCGGGACGAGCGGGACGAGCGGGCCCGTTGCCGCGCACGACGGCGACAGGAAGGGCAACCCGCTATGGGAGGACGACGGCGGGGCGATACCGCCCGAAGAGTGGTCGTGACGGGGCAATCGTGCTTGGCACGTGCGCAAAGCCGCCGACGGTCGGTCGATTGGATCGACGATCGCCGGCGTGCCAGATACGACACGCACCGGCAGGGCCGGGCAGCTTTCAACCGCCGACACGCGCCGCCACGAGCACCGCAACAGGCAATCCGGCCAGGCAGCGGCGTAGCGCCAGCACCCCGTCGGGCGCATCGATCGTGTCCCGACCATTCAGCCAGTCGATCCAGGGCCCCGCGATTCCGCGTGGCAGCACGACCGCCGTATCGCCCCACTGCGCTGGTGCCACGCGCGGCATCCCGGGCGCTTCCCCGAGCAACCGGCTCGCGAGCCGCGTCGCGACGATCACCACGGTGGCGGCCGCGTCGCACCGCGCGAATGCCACCGCGTGCCGCGCGAGCCCGCCGCGCACGCGTAGCGGCACGTACGCGCCGTCCGCAAACGTCGCCGGCCACCGCGCGCGCAGCGCGAGCATCCGCTCGATCAGCGCGCGTTTCACGCGCGCATCGGGCCAGGCCGGCAGGTACGACGCGACCGGATCGTCGACCCGTTCGGCCGCCAGTGCGTCGAACGGCACGTCGCGCCGGTTGTCCGGATCGACGAGCGAGTGATCCCAGCACTCGGTCCCTTGATAGAGGTCTGGCACGCCGGGCGACGCGATCCGCAGCGTCGTCTGCGTCAGGCTGTTGACGACGCCGGCCGGTGCGATCCGCGCGACGAACGCATGCAGCCGGTGCGCGAAATCGCCGGCGCCGCGCGGCGTCAGGATCGCGCGGACGAATGTTTCGCAGGCCTGCTCGTAGTCCGGTTCGGGCGCCAGCCAGTCGCTGTGCCGCTTCGCTTCGCGCACTGCTTTCATCTGCCACTGCGCGACGCGCGCGGCGAGTCCGGCCAGCCCGGCCGCATCGTCGGGCGCGAGTGCCGGCGGCCAGCAGCCGACGAGCGTCTGGTACAGCATCGCCTCTGCGGCCGGCCCCGGCGCCCACGCGAGATCGCGATGCGCGCGGCCCCGGTGCGGCAGGTTCAGCGCGCTCCAGTCGAGCGATACCGTGCGCCATGCGTCCGGGATCTCGCTGAGCACCGCGAGCCGTGCACGCGCGTCCTCGCCGCGCTTGTGGTCGTGCGTGGCCGTCGCGACGAGCCCGTGCGGCACGGTGCGCGCGCGGTGCCGGTTGCGGGCATGGAATGCGCCGCGCGACAGGCTGAAGTCGCCGGCGTCGGCGCCGACCTCGTTGCGCGACAGCAGCCGGCCGTAGCGATAGTGGGCCGTATCCTCGACGCCTTTTGCGGCGAGCGGCGCGGTGAGCTGCGCGAACGCGACGCGCGCCGCGGCCAGCGCGTCGGCATTCGCGCGCGGCACGCGGGCGGCCGGCAAGCCCAGCCACGCGGCGACGCGATCGAGCGCGAACCGGTCGACCGGATCGATGGCCGCGCACGCGCTTTCGTACGCTTGCGCGAGCACGCGGCGGTCGGCATCGTCCGGCTCCTCGCGCGGTGCCGGATACATTCGGTACACGGGCAGCCGCACCGCCAGTTCGCCGAGCACGCGCCGAATCGCGATCAGGCTGACGTCCCGCGTGGCAGGCGACGCGCGCGCGATCCCGTGCAGCAGCCGCGCGGCGCGCGCATGCTCGACGGCGAGCTGGCGCATCAGCACGCGCCGCTTGCCGTCGAGCGCTTCCTGCGCGAACGTGCGCGACGAGCCCGACACGGCCGCCCAGTGCGCGGCGAGCGGTTCGGCGCCGGCCGGGTCGTGCAGCAGCGCGCCGACGTCGTTCATGAAGTCGTAGCCGGTCGTGCCGGCAACACCCCAGTCGGCGCGCAGCGATTCGCCCGGCGCGAGGATCTTCTCGACGACGACATACGGCGGCGCGCTGCGCTGCGCGGCCAGTCGTGCATGCAGCCGCCGGCAGTAGGCGCGCGGATCGGCGAGGCCGTCGACGTGATCGACGCGGATGCCGTCGACGAGCCCGGCCGCGTGCAGGCGCAACGGCAGCGCGTGAACGGCGTCGAACACCGCGTCGTCGTCGACGCGGACGGCCGCGAGCGTCGCGATGTCGAAGAAGCGCCGCCAGTTCAGCTCGTCGGCGGCCGTGCGCCACCACGCGAGCCGGTAATGCTGGCGTTCGAGCAGCCGGTGCAGGCTGGTGCGCGAGCGCGCGACGCGCGGGTCGGCGCCGCGCAGCACCGCGTCGAGCGCGTGCGGGCCGTGCGCGGCCGCGTGATCGCGCAGCGCGGCATGCGCGGCGGCCAGCCGAGCGCTGTCGCGCGCCGGCGCGGCGTCGAAGCGTTCGGCGAGCGCGTTCAGGTCCGCGCGGTTCGCGAGGCGCAGGATGTCGGCATAGGTGGCGGCCGCCACGGGCAGCCGCCGTCCGGGGCACGCGATGAAGAAGCGGCCGCTGGCCGGGTCTGCGTTCAGTGTGATGTCGCCGGCCGCGAGCGCGTCGCCATAGGGCATCCCGAGACACGGCAGCAGCACCTTGCCGTCGAGTGCCGGATCGGGCGGATGCCAGTCGATGTCGAAATGGCGCGCGTACGGGCTGGCGGGGCCCCATTCGAGCACGTCGTTCCACCAGTCGTTCGACGAGCCGCCGACGCCCATATGGTTCGGCACGATGTCGACGATCACGCCGAGGCCGCGCGCACGCAACGCGTCGACGAGCCGATTGAAACCTGCCTCGCCGCCGAGTTCGGGATTGAGCGTGCCGTAATCCACGGTGTCGTAGCCGTGCCGCGAGCCCGGTTCGGCGGCCGAGACCGGCGACAGGTACAGGTGGCTCACGCCGAGCCGCGCGAAGTAGTCGGCGTGCGAGGCCGCGTCGTCGAACGTGAAACCGGCATGAAGCTGCAGCCGCAGCGTCGCGCGCGGCGTCATGCGCCGCGCTCCCTCGAACGGCGCGCCTGCACGACGGCGGCGATGCGTTCGCGCACGTCGGCGTCGAACAGCACGTCGATTGTGCGCGGCAGACGTTGCCGCCAGTTCGGATGCCCGCACGGCGGCCCCGGCAGGTTCGGCTGCGCGTCCAGCGCGAGCAGGTCCTCGAGCGGCACGATCGCGAGCGGCGATGGGCTGCGCGCGACGTACGCGAGGATCGCGCCGACCGGCGGCGCATCGGCCGGCGGGGCGGCGGCGCCGGCCGGCGCGCAGCCGGCCAGCTGCAGCGCATGCCATAACGCCGCGCGTTCGGCGGCGCGTTCCGCGTGCGCGGCGGGAGGGCCGGCGGGCGCGTCGGGCGGCGCCGCGTTGCCCGCTTCCGGGCGCGGTGTGGTGTCGTGCTCGCGCGCCTGCACGATTTCGTCCGAATCGTGCGCACTGGCGTCATCCGGCGCGGGAGCGGCCACGTCGTGCCTGTCCGCTTCGTCGTGCTGCGCGGCGGCCTGGGCCGCGGCTTGCCGCCAGGCCAGGTCGACGCCGCGCCACCAGCCGGCGACGGTCGGCAAATCGTGAGTCGACGTCGTCGCGATCGCGTCGCGGTCCCACTCGGACGGCTGCCGGAACGCGCCGCCCGCATCGCGCTCGAACCACAGCACGCGCATGCCCGCGACCCCCTGCGCACCGAGCCGTTCACGAAACCCGGCGGGCACCGTGCCGAGATCCTCGCCGATCGCGAGCGCACGATGGCGGGCCGCTTCGAGCGCGACGAGCCGCATCAGATCGTCGACCGGATAACGCAGGTACGCGCCGTCGCGCGGCGAGCCGCCGTCCGGCACGATCCACATCCGCGCGAAGCCGAGCACGTGATCGATGCGGATGCCGCCCGCGTGCGCGAACGCCGCGCGCAGCAGCTCGATGAACGGCACGAAACCTTCCGCGCGCAGCGCGTCCGGCGTCCAGGTCGTCACGCCCCACGCCTGGCCGGCCGCGTTGAACAGGTCGGGCGGCGCGCCGAGCGATACGCCGCGCAGCAGCGTCGCGCCGTGCGCCCATGCGTCGCTGCCCGCGCGATCGGAGCCGACCGCGAGATCGGCGATCAGCCCGGTGGCCATGCCGGCGCGACGTGCCGCATGCTGCGCGTCGCCGAGCGCGCGCGCGGCGCACCATTGCAGGAACGTATGGAACGCGACCGTATCGGCATGCGTGTGCGCGAATGCGTCGACTTCCGCCGATGCCGGGTCGCGCCACGGCGCCGGCCACTGCCGCCAGTCGGCCCCGAGCCCGTGTTCGATGCAGAACGCCTGCAGCGCATCGAAGCGCGCATGCGCGTCGAGCGCCGCGCCGCCCGTTGCGCGAAACCGCTGGAACGCGTCGCGCAACGGGGCGTCGTCGGCGCGCCACGCGTCGAAGCACGCGCGCAGGCGGCGCAGCTTCAGCGGCAGCACGTGCGGCCAGTCGATCAGCGGCGCATCGGCTGCCGCGCCGGACACGTGTCGCACGGCCTCGGCGCCCGGCACCGCGTCGCAGTCGAGATACGCGACGTTGTGCCAGCGCCGCGACGACGGCGAATACGGGCTGTCGTGCGCGGGCAGCGCCGGATAGCCGGCGTGCGTCGGGCTGATCGCCACTGCCTGTGCGCCATGCCGCGCCGCGCGCGCGGCCAGCCGCGCGAGCGCGGTGTAGTCGCCCGCGCCGCCGTCGCCCGCGCGGCGCAGGCTGTAGAGCTGCGCCGCGATGCCCCAGCGGTTGCCCGCATCCGTCGCACGCGTGTCGAACGGGGGCGTATGGGGCGGCGCGATCGTCAGCCCGATGCGCCGGTCGCCGATGTCGAGCGCGTGGTAACCGGGCATCGCGAGCGGCGGCAATGCGCCGTGCGCATCCACGCGCCCGTCGATGTGTCCGCCCGCTTCGAGCGTGATCCGGAAGCGCGCGCCCGGTTGCGCGAGCGAGGCGGGCAGGGGCAGCGGCAGGCCCGCGTCGCCGGTCACGACGCGCGGCACCGCCGTGTGTTCGCCTGCGAGCGCCGCCGCGCTGTCGACGCGCTGAGCCGCCGTGCCGCACGGCCAGCCCAGCGCATCGACGAGCGCGGCGAGCGCGCCATCGTCCACCCGCCGCGCGATGCCGCCGGCATCGGTCCAGTCGGCTTCGAGGCCGGCCGCCTGCGCGAGTGTCGAGATCGAAACGTCGGTCGTCATGATCGGCTCTGTCCGTTCGCGCGATGATGCCGCGCATCGTGGTTGACCGCACCGTCCCGCCACGCGATGCACGCGCGTGGCGGCAGCTTCAGGTCGGGCAGCCGGTCGCGGGCGCGCGGCGGCGTCTCGAACACGATCTTGCCGACCGGCAGTTCGGGCAGTGCCGCGTCGAGCGAGCCGAGATTCAGCGCGATCGTCAGCGTGCTGCCGTCGCCGAGGCGCCAGCGCGCGACGAGCGCCGCAGGGTCGCCGTCGCCCGCGAGCAGGTCGACGCCGAGTGCCCGCGCACCCGGCAGATGCGGCGTCACGAGCACCGCGCGCACCGTCAGCGCGCTGCGGTAGAAGCGCTGCCATGCGGCCGCATCGGGCCAGTTGTCGTCCGGCGGATGGTGCGACGACGAACGGACGAACGTCGCGATGTCGTTCGGGTCGGGAATCAGGTCGCGATGCGCGGGATCGGCGAACGCCGGAAACGCCGCGAATTCGCGGCGCCGGCCTTCGCGCACCGCGTCGGCGAGCGCGCCGCGATAGTCGGTGAAGAACTGGAACGGCTGCGTGCTGCCGTCTTCCTCGCCCATGAACAGCAGCGGGATCGGCGGCGCGAGCAGCATCAGCGCGGTGGCCGCGCGCACCGCGTCGTCGTTCGCGAGCGCGCGCAGCCGCTCGCCGAACGCGCGGTTGCCGATCTGGTCGTGGTTCTGCAGGAACGTGACGAACGCGGTGGGCGGCAGGTGCGCGCTCGGCTCGCCGCGCGCGGCGCCGTCGTGCAGCGGCGACGGTTCGCCCTGGTACGCGAAACCTTCGCCGAGCGTGCGCGCGAGATGGCGCAGCGGCGCGTCGGCGTACGCGCGGTAGTAGCCGTCGCGCTCGCCGGTCAGCAGCACGTGCGCGCTGTTGTGGAAATCGTCGTTCCACTGCGCATCGAAACCGCCGGGGCCGAGCAGGCTCGCCGTGTTGCGTTCGTTCTCGAGCACGAGATGAAGGTGGCGTGTGTCGCCCGCATGCGCCCGCACGCGGCGCGCGAGTTCGCGCAGCCACGCGTCGTCGCCGATCGCGTGCGCGGCGTCGATGCGCAGCCCGTCGAAACGGAATTCGTCGAGCCAGTACAGTGCATTCTCGATGAAGAACGCGCTCGTCTGCGGGTGCGAAAAATCGATCGCGGGCCCCCACGCGGTCCGCCGGTCGTCGCGGAAGAAGGCGGGCGCGTAGCGCGGCAGCAGGTTGCCTTCGGGGCCGAAGTGGTTGTACACGACGTCGAGGAACACCTGCAGCCCGAGCCCGTGCGCGGTGTCGACGAGCGCCTTCAGCTCCTCGGGCCGCCCGTACGACGCATCGGGCGCGAACGGCAGCACGCCGTCGTAGCCCCAGTTGCGCGAACCGGGGAACGCGTTGACGGGCATCAGCTCGACGGCGGTCACGCCGAGCGCGGCAATGGCGGGCAGCCGCCGCTCGACGCTCGCGTAGCCGCCGCATGCGCCGACGTGCAACTCGTACAGCACCGTCTCGTGCCACGGCCGGCCGCGCCATGCGCCGTCGCGCCAGCGATACGACGCCGGATCGACGACCTGGCTCGGGCCGTCCACGCCGCCGGGCTGGAAGCGCGACGCCGGGTCGGGCACCGCGAGACCGTCGTCGAGGCGGTAGCGATACAGCGCGCCGGGGCCGCATGGCGCGACCGTCTCGAACCAGCCGTCGCCGACGGGCGTCATCGGGATCGTGTGTTCGCTATCGTCGTGCAGTTCGACGGCGGCCGTGCGGCTGGCGGGCGCCCAAAACCGGAAGCGCGTGCGTTCGGCATCGACGCAGGTCGCGCCGAACGACGATTCGAACGCGTGCGTGCCGGTTGGACGATCGGAACGGGATGTCATGGCGGTCCTCAGGAGGGCGGGTCGGGCGGCACGGCGGCCACCGCGATCGCGGCTGCATGCGCGGCGACGTCGAGCCCGTCGGCCGGCCAGTTGCGCGGGCCGGCGTCCGGCGTGGCCGTGTCGACCAGCACGCGGTATTCGAGCATCGGCGCGGGCGGCGCGAACACGATCGTCTCGGACGACGCGTTCAGCATCACCAGCAGCGCCTCGGTGCGCCCGGTGCGGCCCGTGCCGACACGCCGCATCGTCAGCGCGCGGCGTTCGCGGTCCTGCCACGCGGGCACGGTCATCGCGACGCCGCGCTCGTCGAACCAGTCGATCTCGGCCATGCCCGGTGCGGCGTCGCGGTCGCCCGACGGATAACCCGGCGCGGACATCACCGGATACATGCGCCGCAGCGCGGCGAGCCGCGACACGAAGCGCATCAGCGTCACGGCTTCGTCACTGTGGGCGAGATCCCAGTCGAGCCACGACAGTTCGTTATCCTGGCAATACGCGTTGTTGTTGCCGTGCTGCGTGCGGCCGAACTCGTCGCCGGCCACCAGCATCGGCGTGCCGAGCGCGGTGAACAGCGTCGCGAGCATCGAGCGCGCGACGCGTGCGCGCACCGCGCGGATCGCGGCATCGTCGGTGGGCCCTTCGGCGCCCCAGTTCGCGCTGCAGTTGTCGTCGCGGCCGTCGCGGTTGTCCTCGCCGTTCGCTTCGTTGTGTTTCGCCGAATACGAGACGAGATCGGCGAGCGTGAAGCCGTCGTGCGCGGTGACGAAATTGATCGATGCCCACGTGTGGCGCCGCTGGTGGTTGAACAGGTCGGCCGACCCGGCGAGCCGCGCGGCGAGCTCCGGCCGCTGGCCCGCGTCGCCGCGCCAGAAGCGCCGCACGGTGTCGCGAAAGCGGTCGTTCCACTCGGCGAAACCGGGCGGGTGGCGGCCGAGCTGGTAGCCGCCGGGGCCGAGGTCCCACGGCTCGGTGATCAGCTTGCGCTGCGCGAGCACCGGGTCCTGCCGCAGCGCGTCGAAGAAGCCCGCGCCGGGGTCGAAGCCGTGTGCCTCGCGCCCGAGCGTCACGCCGAGGTCGAAGCGGAAGCCGTCGACGTTGAACGCGGTGGCCCAGTAGCGCAGCGAATCCATCACCATCTGCACCACGCGCGGATGCGACAGGTTCAGCGTGTTGCCGCAGCCCGTCTCGTCGACATGAAAGCGCTGGTCGCCCGGCACGAGCCGGTAGTAGCTCGCGTTGTCGAGGCCGCGCCACGACAGCGTCGGGCCGAGTTCGTTGCCCTCGCACGTGTGGTTGTAGACGACGTCGAGCACGACCTCGATGCCGGCCGCATGCAGCTGCCGGATCGCGATGCGCATCTCGTCGAGCCGCCGCGTCGCGAGATACGCGGGCTCCGGCGCGAAGAACGCGGCCGTGTCGTAGCCCCAGTAGTTGCGCAGCCCGCGGTTCACGAGCGCGCGCTGCTGCAGGAACGCGTGGACGGGCAGCAGCTCGACCGTCGTCACGCCGATCGACAGCAGGTGATCGATGAACGCGGGATGCGCGAACGCCGAGAACGTGCCGCGTTCGGGCGGGCGCAACCCGGCGCGGCGCATCGACGTGCCGCGCACGTGGGTCTCGTAGATAACCGTGTTGCGCCACGACACGCGCGGGCGCCGGTCGTTGCTCCAGTCGAACGCCTCGTCGACCACCACACACTTCGGCATCGCGGGCGCCGAATCGCGGCGGTCAATCGACAGGTCCGCGCGATTCGAATGGACGCGATAGCCGAACAGCGCGTCCGACCAGCGGAACTGGCCGACCAGCTTGCGCGCGTACGGGTCGAGCAGCAGCTTGGTGGAATTGAAGCGATGGCCGTGCTGCGGCTGGTACGGGCCGTCCGCGCGAAACCCGTACACGGTGCCCGGATGCGCGTTGGGCAGGTAGCCGTGCCACACCTCGTCGGTGCATTCGGGCAGGTCGAGGCGCGCGAGTTCCTTGCGGCCGGTCGGATCGAACACGCACAGCTGGATGCGCTGCGCGTGCGCGGAAAACACCGCGAAATTGGTCCCGAGGCCGTCCCAGGTCGCGCCGAGCGGATAGCTGCGGCCGGATTCGAGACGGGTGGGCAGGGCGGTCGGCATGGGGCGGATCTCCGTGTCGAGGGCGCGGGTAATCAGGCGGGGGTCAGCCACAGTGTCGCGAGCGGCGGAAGGCGCAGCAGTGCCGACCACGCCTCGCCGTGCGCGGGCACGGCCTCGGCCCACACGGCGCCGTCGTTGCCGGCGTTGGTGCCGCCGTACGGGGCGGCATCGGTGTTCAGCAGTTCGCGCCACTGCCCGGGGGCGGGCAGGCCGATGCGGTAGGCAGTGCGCGGCACCGGCGTGAAGTTGCAGACGGCGACCACGAGGTGCCCGGCGTCGTCGCGGCGCGCGAACGCGAACACGCTGTTGTCGCGGTCGTCGCCGATCAGCCAGGAGAAGCCGGCCGCGTGGCAGTCGAGCGCATGCAGTGCCGGTTCCCCCGCATAGGTGCGGTTCAGGTCGCGCACGAGCCGTTGCACGCCGCGATGCGCGGGCGCGTCGAGCAGGTCCCAGTGCGGCGTCGCGTCGTGCGCGAACTCGGCCCATTGCGCGAATTCGCTGCCCATGAACAGCAGCTTCTTGCCGGGGTGCGCCCACATGAAGCCGAAGTACGCGCGCAGCGTCGCGAGCCGCTGCCATGCGTCGCCCGGCATCTTTGCGACGAGCGAGCCCTTGCCGTGCACGACCTCGTCGTGCGACAGCGGCAGCACGAAGCGCTCGGAGAACGCGTACACGAGCCCGAACGTCATCCGGTCGTGGTGATAGCGGCGGTGCACCGGGTCTTCGCGCAGGTACGCGAGCGTGTCGTGCATCCACCCCATGTTCCACTTGAAGTCGAAGCCGAGGCCGCCGTCGCCGGTCGGCGCGGTGACGCCCGGCCACGCGGTCGATTCCTCCGCGACGGTGACGACGCCGGCCGGCGCGGCCGCACCGTGCAGCGTGTCGTTCAGCATGCGCAGGAACGCGACCGATTCGAGGTTCTCGCGGCCGCCGTGCACGTTCGGCACCCATTCGCCTTCCTTGCGCGAATAGTCGCGGTACAGCATCGACGCGACCGCGTCGACGCGGATGCCGTCGACGTGATACCGGCGCGCCCACGCGAGTGCCGACGCGGCGAGGAACGCGCCGACTTCCGTACGGCCGACGTTGAACACGCAGGTGTGCCAGTCGGGATGCAGGCCTTCGCGCGGGTCGGCGTGCTCGTACAGCGCCGTGCCGTCGAACTGCGCAAGGCCATGCGGATCGTCGGGGAAATGCGCGGGCACCCAGTCGACGAGCACGCCGATGCCGGCCGCATGCGCGCGGTCGACGAACCGCGCGAAACCGTCGACCGGCCCGAAGCGTGCGGACGGCGCGAACTGCGCGAGCGGCTGGTAGCCCCACGATCCGCCGAACGGGTACTCGGCGATCGGCATGAACTCGACGTGCGTGAAGCCCATCCCCTTCACGTACGGAATCAGCCGCTCGGCGAGTTCGTCCCACGTCGCGCTGCGGTTCATCTCGTCGGGCACGCGTTGCCACGATTCCGCGTGCACCTCGTAGATCGACCACGGCACGCGGTAGCGGTCGGCACGCGGCCGCGCGTGCATCCAGCCGTCGTCGTGCCACGCGAACGCGTCGAGCGCGGCGACGTCGGCGACGACCGACGCCGTGCGCGGCGGCGCCTCGGTCGCGCGCGCACAGGGGTCGGCCTTGTGCGGCAGCACGCGCCCGTCGGCCGCGCGCAGCTCGTACTTGTAGCACTCGCCCGCGCCGATGCCCGGCACGAACAGCTCCCACACGCCCGACGGCTGCCGCAGCCGCATCGGATGGCGGCGGCCGTCCCATGCGTTGAAATCGCCGACCACCGACACGCGCTGCGCGTTCGGCGCCCAGACTGCGAAGCGCACGCCGTCGGTGTCGTCGATGCGCAGGGGCGTCGCGCCGAGGCAGTCGAGCACCGCGGCCGGGTCGCCGGCCGACAGGCGCGCGAGCGTTGCGTCGTCGAGCAGCGTGCCGAACGCGTACGCATCGTCGATCACCTGCCGCGCGTCCGGCCAGTCGACGGCGAGCAGGTAGTGCGGGGCGCCGCCGTTGCGTGCGATCGTGCCCGCGAAGCAGCCGGCGCGATCGACGCACGCGAGCGTGCCGAGTTCGTCGCCGTCGGGCGACAGCACGTGCACGCCGGTCGCGCCGGGCAGCAGCGCGCGCACGACGGTGCGGCCGGTCTGCCCGTGCGGGCCGAGGCACGCGAACGGATCGGGATGACGTCCGGCGAGCAGCGCGTCGATGTCGGATCGTTCGAACAGCGTATCGGTCATCGCGTGCCTCCGTCGTCGGATGCGCCGCCGTCGTCGAGCAGCCGTTCGACCAGCGCCGCGAGCCCGCCGACCGGCACGCCCAGCCAGTCGGGGCGGTTCGCCGCTTCGTAGCACAGCTCGTACGACGCCTTGTCGATCAGGAACAGCGCGAGCAGGCGGTCGGCGTAGCGCGGATCGACGAAGCGCGCGGGCGCGAGGTCGGCGGCCGCGCGATAGCAGTCGACGAAACGGTCGGCGGCAGCCTGCCCGAAGCGGTCGAACAGCGCACGCTTGCGGCCGGCCGCCTGCGGCGGCGCCTTCTCGATCGCGAACTGCGCGGTCGCGCTCACATACGACAGCGAGCGCAGCAGGCCCGCCACGTCGCGCAGCGGATGCGACTTCGCGCGGCGGCGCTCGAGCGGGCGCGCCGGCTCGCCTTCGAAGTCGATCAGCAGCGCGTCGCCCTGCACGTCGAGCACCTGCCCCAGATGGAAATCGCCGTGAATCCGCATGCATTGCGCGTCGAGCGTGCGCGGCACGAGTTCGCCGAGCGCCCGCACGGCCGCGTCGCGCGACGCGAGCAGCGTGTCGGCCGCCGCGCGCATCGCGGGATCGAGCGCATCGAGCCGCGTGTGCAGCACGTCGAGCGCGCGCTCGAACGACGCGATCGCGTCCGCGCACCAGCCGTCGACATGGCCGGGCGTCGCCCGCTCCGGCGCGAACGCGGGGTCGTCGGACGGCTGCGCGAGCGCGACGTGCAACTGGCCGAGCCGCGTGCCGATGATGCCCGCGAACGCCGCGTAGCCGAGCAGCGCTTCGGGTTCCTCGTCGGCGTCGTCGGTTTCGTCGTTGTCCGCGGCCGGCAGCGCGAGCTCGTCCACCGCGCGGCGCAGGAAGTCGAACGAGCGCGTCCACGCGTCGCCCTGGTTGTCCGCATAACGCTGCAGGATCGCGACCGTATGCGGCGTGCCGTCCGGGTCGACGTGCACGACTTCGCCGGCGAGCGTCGCGGTGTTCGGGTAGCCGATCCGCGTCAGGTAGCGGCTCATTTCCGCTTCCGGATGCACGCCGTGCGCGACCTTGCGCACCAGCTTCAGCACGATTGCGTCGCCGATCACGAGCGAGCTGTTGCTCTGCTCGGCCGCGAGCCAGCGCACTTCGGCGTCGTCGCCGGGGTCGAGCGTGGCGAGCGCGTCCTCCGGCAGGAACACGAGGCGGCCGCCGTCGGAGGTCGGCACCACGGCGCCGTCGCGCAGCTTGCGCAGCATCCCGCGTGCGAACGCCGGCAGCGCGAACGCGTCGGTCAGGTAGCCGATCGTGTGGCCGCGCCGCACGCGCGCGAGCGCGAGCTGCGTGAACAGCGGCTGCGAGGTCTCGCCGCCCCATGCGGCCGCGAGCGGCACGACGTAGCGTTCGACGTCGCGCTGCGCGCCCGATTCGACCCAGGCCTCCGCATACTCGAACGGCTCGCCCGGCACCGGCGTGACGACGTTCAGCCGGGCTTCGCCGATCGTGCGGTCCTTCGACGCGAACCAGCGCCGCCGCGCGAGCCACGACGGCAGTGCGTCGTGCGCGAGCGTGTGCAGCTGCTCGAGGTTCGGCCGCGCCTCGCCGCGCCGCATCACGAGCGTCACGTATTCGGGCAGCGCTTCCGCGTGCGGCTGCCGCCACGACGGCTCGCGGCCGTGTTCGGCGAGCACGAACCACAGGAAGCCGTACGGCGGGAAGGTGAGGAGATACGGGAGCTGGCCGATCGGCGGAAACGGGGAATCCGACGTCATCTCGATCGGTACGCGGCCCGCGAATCCGGACAGGTCGAGTTCGACGGCCTGCGACGCGCGCGACAGGTTCGCGACGCACAGCACCGGATCGTGGCCGTCCAGCTCGCGCAGGTACGCGAGCACCTTGCGGTTATCCGGGCGCAGGAAGCGGATCGTGCCGCGCCCGAACGCCTGCGACGCGCGGCGCGTCGCGAGGATGCGCCGCGTCCAGTTCAGCAGCGAATGCGGGTCGCGCGTCTGCGCCTCGACGTTGATCGCGTCATAGCCGTACAGCGAGCCCATCACCGGCGGCAGCACCAGCAGTTCGGGGTCGGCGCGCGAGAAGCCGCCGTTGCGGTCCGACGACCACTGCATCGGCGTGCGCACGCCGTCGCGGTCGCCGAGATGGATGTTGTCGCCCATCCCGAGTTCGTCGCCGTAATAGATCACCGGCGTGCCGGGCATCGACAGCAGCAGCGAGTTGATCAGCTCGATGCGGCGCCGGTCGCGTTCCATCAGCGGCGCGAGCCGGCGCCGGATGCCGAGGTTCAGCCGCGCGCGCCGGTCGCTCGCGTAGGTCTGCCACAGCAGGTCGCGCTCGGAGTCGGTGACCATCTCGAGCGTCAGTTCGTCGTGGTTGCGCAGGAACACGGCCCACTGGTTGCTCGGCGCGAGCGCCGGCGTCTGCCGCATGATGTCGACGATCGGGAAACGGTCCTCGCTCGCGATCGACATGTAGATGCGCGGCATCAGCGGGAAGTGGAACGCCATGTGGCATTCGTTCTCGTCGCCGAAATACTCCTGCACGTCCTCCGGCCACTGGTTCGCCTCGGCGAGCAGCATCCGGTTCGGGTACTCGGCGTCGATCGTCGCGCGGATCTGCTTCAGGATCGCGTGCGTCTCGGGCAGGTTCTCGTTGTTCGTGCCTTCGCGCTCGACCAGGTACGGCACCGCGTCGAGCCGCAGCCCGTCGATGCCGAGGTCGAGCCAGAAGCGCATCACCTGCAGCACCTCGCGCACGACGGCCGGGTTGTCGAAGTTCAGGTCGGGCTGGTGCGAATAGAAGCGGTGCCAGTAGTACTGGCCGGCGAGCGGGTCGTGGGTCCAGTTCGACGTTTCCGTATCGAGGAAGATGATCCGCGTGCCCGCGTATTTCGTGTCGGTGTCGGACCACACGTAGTAGTCGCGGTGATTCGAGCCCGGTTTCGCGCGGCGCGCGCGCTGGAACCACGGATGCTGGTCCGACGTGTGGTTGATCACCAGCTCGGTGATCACGCGGATGCCGCGCGCATGGGCTTCGCGGATGAAGCGCCGCACGTCGGCGAGCGTGCCGTAGTCGGGATGCACGTCGCGGTAGTCGGAGATGTCGTAGCCGTCGTCGCGGCGCGGCGACGGGTAGAACGGCAGCAGCCAGATCGTGTCGACGCCGAGTTCGGCGATGTAGTCGAGCTTCGCGATCAGGCCGGGGAAATCGCCGATGCCGTCGTTGTTCGAGTCGTAGAACGACTTCACGTGCACCTGGTAGATGATCGCGTCCTTGTACCACAGCGGATCGTCCGCACAGAGGGCCGGCGCGCGGCGGCGTGCGCGGCGCCGGCGCGGCGTGCCGGCCGGCTCGAGCGACGGGAACTGTGCGCGACGCACGTCGTCGAGGGAATCTTCGCGTTTCATCATCCATGGGCTCCCGAAATGGGCCGGGCGTCGCCCGGTTCGCGCGCCGCCGCCCGCGCGGCGCCTGGAGACGGCGTGAGCCGCCAGATCGCATACGGCCGCGCGTGCGGATCGAGCGAGACGTACTGGCGGTGCCCGCGCCAGGTTTCCGCGTGCGTGGCGTCCTGTTCGAGCGCGTCGAGCGGTTCGCCGTCGACGAGCCCGAAACCGCGCCACAGCGATGCGTCGAGCGTGAAGTTCGCGACCTGCGGATGCCACGGGTCGGTGCTGATCGCGACGGCGACCACGCTGTCGAATGCCGGCGTCGCCTTCACGAACACGAGCACCGCGTCGTTGTCCGCGTCGGCGAACGTGATGCCGAGATGCGTCTGCAGGGCCGGGTGAGCGCGTCGCGCGCGGTTCAGCCGCGCGATCTCGGCGCCGATGTGCGCGGCGCGGCGCCAGTCGCGCGCGCGCAGCTCGTACTTCTCCGCGTCCGCGTATTCCTCGCTGTCCGGCAGCGGCGCCGATTCGCCGAGCTCGAAACCCGAGTACATGCCCCACGATCCGGCCAGCGTTGCCGCGAGCGCCGCGCGGATCACGAACTGCGTGCGCGGCGCGTTCTGCAGGTGGCGCGGGTTGATGTCGGGCGTGTTGACGAAGAAGTTCGGGCGGAAGAACTCGCGCGCGGGGCCGGCCGTCAGCTCGGTCAGGTAGTCGATGAATTCGCGCTTCGACTCGCGCCACGTGAAGTACGTGTACGACTGCGAGAAGCCGACTTTCGCGAGGCGATACATCATCCCCGGCCGCGTGAACGCCTCCGACAGGAACACGACGTCCGGATGCCGGCCGCGCACGTCGGCGATCATCCACGCCCAGAACGGCAGCGGCTTCGTGTGCGGGTTGTCGACGCGGAAGATCCGTACGCCCGCGTCGACCCAGAACAGTATTGCGTCGCGCAGCGCGAGCCACAGGTCGGGCAACGCATCGGGCGCGTAGAAATCGGGGTTCACGATGTCCTGGTAGCGCTTCGGCGGATTCTCCGCGAAGCGCAGCGAGCCGTCGGGCCGCCACGCGAACCAGCCCGGATGCGCGGCGAGCCACGGATGGTCGGGCGAGCACTGGATCGCAAAATCGAGCGCGATCTCGAGCCCGTGACCGCGCGCGGCGTCGACCAGCGCGCGGAACGATTCGAGCGTGCCGAGCTGCGGATGCACGGCCGTGTGGCCGCCGTCCGGCGAGCCGATCGCATACGGGCTGCCGACGTCGTCGGGGCCGGCCGTCAGGCTGTTGTTGCGCCCCTTGCGCGCGGTCGTGCCGATCGGGTGGATCGGCGGGAAATACAGCACGTCGAAACCCATGTCGCGGATGCGCGGCAGGTGCGCGATCACGTCGTCGAACGTGCCGTGCCGGTCCGGGTCGTCGCTCGCCGAGCGCGGAAACATCTCGTACCAGCTCGAGAAGCGCGCCGCGCGGCGCTCGACGTCGACCGGGAAGGGCGTCGTGTGCGTGACGAACGGGCGGTAGCGCAGCGCCGCGAACGCATCGGCGAGCGGCGCCGCGCCGAGTTGCGCGAGCCGCGCGTCGGCCGGCGCGTCCTTGAACCCGGCGGCCAGCTGTTCCATCCGCGTGAGCGCGCGCGCATCGAGCGGATCGGCGAGCCTGAGCGCGGTCGCGAGCAGCAGCTGCGCTTCGCGCAGTTCGAGCGTCACGTCCTGGCCGGCCGCGTTTTTCTTCGCGACGTCGTCGACGAGCGATGCCCAGTCGTCGCGCCACGCGATCACGCGAAACTCATGGCGGCCGAGCCGGTCGAGCGTGACGCGTGCGTGCCAGCCGTCGTTCGGTTCGGCTTCGAACGGGATTTCGCGCCAGTCGTCGTCGCAGGCGGCGCGCCACTGCAGCGCGGCCGCGAGATGCGCGTGTCCGTCGGTGAAGATCGATGCATGGACGACGAGCGTCTCGCCGATCACGCGCTTGACCGCGAAGCGGCCGCCGTCGACCGACGGCTCGACGTGCTCGATCGCGATTCGGTCGGCCGCGAGCGCGGCGGACAGCGCGCCGCGCTCGCTCGCGGCGTCGGCGCGTGTCGTGGCGGGCGGTGCCGGCCACGCATGCAGCAGCGCGTAGGCGCCGGGTTCGAGCGTGAACGGTTCCAGCGCGGCCGGCGGGGTGGCTCGCGTACCGTCGTGCGTGACGACGCGCGTGAAGCCGCCCGGCACGCCGGGCAGGATCGTCGCGGGGTCGACCGTTGCCGCCGCGTCGAGATCGGGATTCAGGGCGATCAGCAGCGCGGCTTCGTCGTGTTCGAGCGACGGCCCGATGCCGCGCAGCAGCGTGGTCGCCGCCGCGCCGGGCGCGCTCAGCTGCACGATTTCGCCGCGCGCGGCCGCCACGGGCGTGGCGCGGCGCCACGCGTTCGCATCGGCGATCGCGCCCGACAGGTCGAAGCGCGCGCGCTCGAACGCGGCGCGGTAGCGCGCCGCATCGGCGTCGCGCGCCATCAGCGGCACCGTGACGCCGCGTTCGAAGCCCATCGGCACGAGCCAGCCGGTGCCGACGGCCGCGGCCGTCCACAGCGCGCGGCGATAGGCGCGGGCGACGGTGTCGTCCGGCGCGTCGGGCCAGTCGTCGGCGAGGCGCGCGCCGTCGAACGCGTCGGGAAACGCGATCGGCGAGCCGATGCGCCGCAGCAGCCGGTGTTCGTCGACGAACCACGGTGCACGCAGGTCCCACCAGCGTACCGACGAAAACACCGCGTCGAACCCGGTGCCTTCGAGCTGCGCGAGCGCGTCCCGCGCATGGCCGGGCACGCCCGCGAGCACCGCGACGTCCGGGCGCGCCCGGCGCAGCGCCGCGCGCCAGCCGGGCCACCAGTCGGCCGGCAGATGATGCGGCGCGTCGACCAGGAAGCCGGCGGCACCCGCATCGGCGAATGCGCCGAGGTGCGCGCACCACCAGGCTGCCAGCGCGTCGCGCACCGCGTCGCTCCCGAGGTTCGCGTGGGCGAGGTCCAGCGCGTGCGCGGTGCCGCGCGGATCGATCAGCGCGTCGTCGTGCGTGCGCTCGACGTACCAGTCCTGATGTTCGGCGCGCAGCGGGTTGTCGCGCGCGATGCGGTCGGGCACGACTTCGAGCAGCAGGCGCAGCCCGTGACCCTGGGCGAGCTGGGCGAGCCGCGAGAAGGTTTCGAGTGCGCTCGCACGTGTCGCGAACGATTGGGCCGGACGCCGGAAATCGGCCACGTGACGCGGAAAGCCGGCGACGCTCGCGGCCCAGAAGCCGCCGACCAGCACGTGATCGATGCCCATGCCCGCGATGTGCGCGAATGTCTGCGGCCATGCGTCGAGCGGCCCGACGAGGCGGGCGTCGCAGAAATAGAGGTGCGGGGCGAAGGTCGGCGTGGAGTCCATGGCGTGGCGCGGAGCGGATGGCGGCAGTCGATAACGCCGGTGTGCCGCAACGCGCGTGCCCGCCGGGCGGTGTCCCGCCGGGCAAGGCGTGTGCAGGAAGCCGGCCGGTGCCGGGACTGTCGTTTTTACATGAACGCCGGGTACATGCATGCACTTACATGCGCGGTATCGAGCGGATATCCGTGCTGTCGCCGGTGCCGCGATCGTCGTCCGCGTCGGGCAGCGGCACGCCGGGGTCGTAGCGCACTACGGCGCCGTGTTCGATCCGGTGCGCGAACGGCGGCGGCGGGTCGATCTCGTCGCCGAAGCGCGCACGCACGAACGCGCGCAGTAGCGCCACGCGTGCATCGCGGGCGTGCGCGCCGCAGGTCGACGGGCCGTCGGCGAAGGTGGCGTCGCATTCGACGTCGTCGCCGTGGCGGGTGATCCGCAGATCGTCGACGCAGTCGAGCACCGCGCCGGCATCGGCCCACGATGTCGATGGCGTGAACGGGGCATCCAGGTGCCGGAACGCGTCGCAGGCGGCCGTCACGACGACGGTCGGCGTCACGGCGGTGAAGCGCAGCGTGTCTTCGTCGTCCGCGCACAGCGCGCGGGCGCACCAGTAGTCGAGTGCCTGTCCGTCGAGGGCGTCGGTTCGCATGGGTGAGCTCCGTCCGGTCGAAACCGGCTCACCGCGCAAGCGACGTGCCCGTCGCGGGCGTCGCGCGTATGCGGGCGATCAGTGGATAGATAGTGGTCGAATGCGTGCCGCGACGCACGGCCGCGTCGACCAGCAGCTCGCCCGGATGGATCCGGATCCGGGGCAGCGAGAACACCGGGCACAGGGTCGGGAACGTGCGGGGCGCTGTCGGCCGTCGGCCGCCGCGTCGGCGCGTGTCGCGTGATCCCGAACGATCATCGCGCGTCGACGTCCCGGTCGCCGTCGATATGCTGCAGCAACGCGTCGCAGCGTGCGCGCAGCGCCTGCAGTTCCGGCGAATCCGCGTCGAGCCGCACGCGTTCGCCGCTGGCCGGATCGCCGTGCGCGACCGCGATGTCGTAGATGCCTTGCGCGATCGTCGTCGATGCGTCCGCGATCTTGATCCGCTCGAGCCATCCGCATTCGGCGCGATGGCTCGCGAGCCATGCGCGCTGCGCGCCCACGAGCTGGCGGGTCGGGAGCCATGCGCCTGACCGCATGCGCGCGGCGAGCTGGCACGACACGAGATGGGAGAGCAGGTCGGTGCGGGTCACGCGAAGCTCCTTGACGCGGAATCGGGTTGACAGGTCCGTACGCAGGCGATGCTTTGCAGCGTTTCGCAGATGGCGGCAAATTCCGGTCCGCTGGTGCGCGAGAACGAAACCGAAATGTCGTCGGTGCCGGGATCGTCGTCCGACTGCTGGACGATGAACCGCTTCACGCGCACCTGGCCGGGGCCGAGCGCTTCGTGCAGCGTGCCGAGCGTCAGGCCGCCGCGTTCGGCCACGAGCCGCAGCGTGCGTTGCTGGCGCTGCGCGATGAAGCGGCGCTCGAGCGGTTTCACGCCCGCGAGGATCGCGAGCACGATCGCCGTCGCGCCGATCGACGCCATGTACATGCCGCCGCCCGTGGCAAGGCCGACACCGGCCACGGCCCACAGGCTCGCGGCGGTCGTCAGCCCGCGCACGACTTCGCCGCGCAGCAGGATCGAGCCCGCGCCGAGAAAACCGATGCCCGACACCACCTGCGCGGCGACCCGCGACGGGTCGAGCACGACGCCGTTTTGCCCGCGCACGTCTTCGAAGCCGAACGTCGACACCAGCATCACGAGCGCGGAGCCTACGCACACGAGCATGTGCGTGCGCAGCCCGGCGGCCCAGTTCAGGCGTTCGCGTTCGAGCCCTATCACGCTGCCGAGCAGCGCGGCCAGCAGCAGGCGTCCGAGAAGTTCGAGGTGGCCGATCATGATGGGAAATCCTTGCGGCCCGCGCGAGGCGGCCCGGAGCGGTCGATACGGTCGATACGCAACGGGACGCAAGCCGCGTGCCGGCCGGGCACGGCGCGTGCGCACAAGGTTCGCGGCGCGCGCGGCGGTCATGCGGCGCGCATTTTTTGCATCGGAATCGCAGATAAGGACAGGAGGCCACCATGCAACATCAACAGGACGCACAGGTTCGCGACCCGTATCGCGGCCATGAAATCCTCGTCTGGGCCCGGCGCGACGAACGCGGCGCGTGGCGCGACGAGGTTCAGGTGTATGTCGGCGGCGCGCGCGTCGAGCTGATCGTGCCGGAGCCTGCCGGCCCCGAGTGGCTGACCGAGGTCGAGGCGCTGCGCGCGGGCGTCGAGCGGGGTCGGTACCTGATCGACAAGCGGGTGGACGACGATTGAGCCGCTCGGCGGCCGCGCGGCGTTACGGCGTGGCGTGTCCGGCCGTTCGTGGCCGGCGAAACCGACGGCGATCCCGCGCAGGGGTGCCGTCGGCGAGGCGGGCGGTTCAGGGCCGCGCGGCGATCTCGTCGAGATGCCACAGCAGATCGGCCGGATCGTCGTACACGCGCAGCGCGCCCGCGCGTTCCAGCTCGTCGCTGCCGTAACCGCCCGACAGCAGCCCGACGCCGAGCGAGCGGCAGCGGCTTGCGGCGAGCATGTCCCAGATGCTGTCGCCGACCACGACGGTGTGCTCGATCGGCACGTTCAGCTGCGCGGCGGCCGTCAGGAACAGGTCGGGGTCGGGCTTCGCGTACTTGACCTGGTCGCGCGTGACCACGACGTGCTTCGCCGGATCGACGCCGAGCGCCTCGAGATTGATGGCGGCCGTTTCCATTCGTCCGCTGGTCGCGATCGCCCAGCGGATGCCCGCCGCCGACAGCGCGGCCAGCAATTCGCGCGCGCCGGGCAGCGGCCGGACCTGCGCGCGCAGCCGCTGGTACGCGGCCGCATGCAGGCGGGCAAGGCGCTCGACGCGTTCGGCGTCGAGGTTGCCCGACGTCTCCCGCAGCAGCTGATTCAGGAACAGGCCGCCGCTCATGCCGATCTTGCGATGGATGCGCCACACCGACAGTTCGATGCCTTCGGCATCGAGCGCCTCCTTCCACGCGAGCACGTGCTGATAGACGCTGTCGACGAGCGTGCCGTCGAGATCGAACAGAAATGACGTTTCAATGCGCATGTGAATCTCCTGGCTCGCCGGAGGCGAGCGAACAAGGGGCGAGCGAACGGGGCGCGAAAGCGTGCCGCACATTATCGGCGCAAGGCCGTGTCATGACCATGTCCCGCGGCCACGCCGCGCCGCGCCGTGTCAGGTGCCGCTGGTACAATCGCGGCGATACGCCAGGCCGCGATTTCCGCGCCGCACGCGCCCCAACCCTCGTCGATCCCAGGTATGGCAACACCGGACGCCTTCAGTTCCGAGCACTCATGGTGGGGCGTACTGGCCCTGGCCCTGACCGCCTTCATCTTCAATACCACCGAATTCGTACCGGTTGCGCTGCTCGGCTCGATCGGCGACAGCCTTCACATGCAGCCCACCGACGTCGGGCTGATGCTGACGATTTACGCATGGACCGTCGCCGTCGTGTCGTTGCCGCTGACGCTGCTCACGCGTCACGTCGAGCGGCGCAAGCTGCTGTCCTGCGCGCTGCTGGTGTTCATCGGCAGCCACGTCGTCACCGGCGTTGCGTGGAATTTCACGGTGCTGATGATCGGCCGGCTCGGCATCGCCTGCGCGCACGCGGTGTTCTGGTCGATTTCCGTTCCGCTGGCCGTGCGGATCGCGCCGCCCGACCGGAAAAGCCGCGCGCTCGGCATGCTCGCAATGGGCACGTCGATCGCGATGGTCGCCGGCATTCCGCTCGGACGCGTGATCGGTGAAACATTCGGCTGGCGTGTCACGTTCCTGATCGTCGCGGGCGCGGCGGGTATCGCGTTGCTGCTGCTGCGCGCGACGTTGCCTGCGCTGCCGAGCCAGGGCGCGGGGTCGCTCAGCAGCGTCGGCGTGTTTCTGCGCAAACCGGCGCTGGTCGCGTTGTACGCGATTACGGTGCTGGTCGTGTCCGCGCATTTCACGTCGTACACGTACATCGAGCCGTTCGTTCAAAGCGTCAATCACGCGAGCAGCAGCCGGATTACCTACGTGCTGATCCTGTTCGGTGTCGCCGGGATGCCGGCCGCAATCTGCTTCAACCGCATTTTCCCGCACCGGCCGGACGACTTTCTGCTGGCGTCGATCGTCGCGCTGTCGGGATGCCTGCTGATCCTGTTCCCGTGCGCGCTGAACATCGTGACGCTGTCCGTGCATACGCTGGTATGGGGCGGCGCGATCGTCTGTTTCGGCCTGGCGATGCAGGCGTGGGTGCTGAAACTGGCACCGGAGGGGACCGATCTTGCGGTATCGATCTTCTCCGGGCTGTACAACGTCGGGATCGGCGCGGGCGCGCTTCTCGGCAACCATATCGCCGGCGATTTCGGGCTGCCGTGGATCGGCACCTTCGGCGGCGTGGTCGGTGCGTGCGCGGTCGGGATCGCGTGGCTCGCGCTACGGCTTCACGCGAAGCGGGAGGAGGCAGCCGCGGCGCCGTGAAGCCGCGCCACGGATCGCGCCTGGCATCTCACGCCACCGAATAGCCGCCGTCGGCCACGAGCGCATGCCCCGACACATAGCTGGAATCGTCCGATGCGAGGAACGCGACGATCGTCGCCATCTCCTCGGCCGAGCCCCACCGTCCTGCCGGCGTCGATGCGGCAAATGCCTGTTGCGCGTCGTCCGACGGCCAGATGCCGCGGTGATGGAACGGCGTTTCGATCAGCCCCGGGCACAGTGCATTGACGCGCACGCCGTGCTTGAACCACTCGATCGACGCCGTCTTCGTCATCCCGATCACCGCGTGCTTGCTCGCGATATAGACCGACGCATTCTCGAATCCGATCAGCCCGCCCATCGACGCATTGTTGATGATGCTGCCCGACCCCTGGCGCAGCATGATCTCGGCCGCGTACTTCATCGAGTTGAAGACGCCGCGTACGTTCGGCTCGAACACCTTGTCGAAACGCTCGGCATTCTGCTCGAGCAGCGGCGCGAATACGCCTTCCGTGCCGGCATTGTTGAACGCGATGTCGAGGCGATCGTAGGTCGCTACCGTGAAATCGAAGAGCTTGCGCAGATCGTCTTCGTTCGCGACGTCGGCGGCACATGCGCGGGCGTCGCCGCCGGCCGTCACGATCTCGTCGACCAGTCGATCGAGTTCGGCCTTGCGCCGGGCGCTGACGACGACCTTCGCGCCGCGTCGCGCGAGTTCGATCGCCGACGCACGGCCGATGCCGGAACTGGCGCCCGTCACCACGGCGACGCGGTTTGCGAGTGGGGCGGTTTGCGTGCTTGCGTTCATGATGTGTTGCTCCTGAGGGGTTGATCATCCACGTCAATGCGACGTCTGGTGCTCATTGTGGTCGTTCGGTTGCCGCAATAAAATGGAACAATCTCGCATTCAGAATTCCTGATTTCGGAATTAAACGCGTCGCTCAGGGAACGTCAGAAGGGTTCGCCATGCTCAATCGACTCGATCTCCTCAAGATCTTTGCAGCCGCGGCCGCGGCACCCACGTTCCGCGAGGCGGCGGCGCGTCTCGGCGTGTCGCCGCAGGTCGTGACGCGCGCGGTGCGCGAACTGGAGGAGATGCTCGGCGAAACGCTGTTTCACCGGACGACCCGCAGCATCCGGATCACCGCGTTCGGGCAGTCGTTCGCGCGCGACGCGAAGGCGGCGCTGTCTACCGTCGACGGGCTGTTCGGGCCGGCGGCCGGGCAGGTCGACGAACCCGCCGGTATCGTCAGGGTCACGGCGCCGTCAGGCATGGGGCGTCGTTACGTCCAGCCGATCCTGATCGACCTGATGCAGCGGTATCCGGACCTCGTGCCCGACCTGCGGCTGTCGGATGCGCCGTCGCCGGTGGTCGACGAGCAGATCGACATCGGCGTACGTGTCGGCGCAATCGGCGACAACCGCTTCGTCGCACGCATGGTCGGGCCGTTGCCGATGTGGGTCGTGGGGGCACCGTCGCTGATCATGCGGCTGGGCGAGCCGAAAAGCCGCAAGGAACTCGCGGCGATGCCGGTGACGTGCCTGATCGACCGCGCGAACGGACGGCCGTGGCCATGGGTGTTTCGCGGCGAGCAGCAATTCGTTCCGTCATCGCCGGCCTATCTGACGGACGACACCGAAGTGGAGATCGAGGCCGTGTGCGCGGGGATCGGGTTCGGTCAGTGCTCGGAGTACCTGGTCAGGCCGCACGTCCAGAAGGGGCGCCTGGTGCGCCTGTTGCCGAGCATCGAACCCGAGCCGTGGAAACTGCACGTGTATCGGCCGCGGCGCGGCCCGATGCCGCGGCGTATCCGGGTGGTGTACGACGAACTGGTGGCGAAGCTCGCGCACGCAACGTCGCGCGCGTAGGCGATGCGTCCGCATGGTCCGGCAGCCCGCCCGCTCATGGCGGGGGCAACACGCCTGTCCGGTTTCGCGTCAAACCGGCAACAACGATCCGAATTGTTTCCGTCCAGTCGATCGAGTTTCCAAAGATTGGGTTTTTGCGGTCATTTGCTCAAACCATTGGCGACAAGGCGACGGGCAACCGGAAAACCGCCATCTCCCAATATGTGGCCGCGTGCCGCAAAGATTGAAACGGGGAAACGAACGTCATTAATCTGCGTACGCGCACAAGGCTGATCGACGTGCGTCGTTCACAACAATCGGGAGACGAAGATGCAGCGCACAAATCATTTAGGAATATTGATGATATGCCTTGCGGCGGCAGCGATCGGCCTGTCCGCATGCGGAGGCGACGATGTCGGTTCGTCGCCGGGAACGAGCACGTCGGCGACGGGAACGGGAGCGACCTCGACGACGGGCGGCAGCACGACCACGACGGACACGTCGCCGACCGCACTGCAGCAGATCGCGGTGAATCCGCCGCCGATGGGCTGGTCGTCATGGAACAGCCTCGAAGAAAACGTCAGCTTCGATACGATCAAGGCGCAGGCGGACGGGCTGGCTGCGCTGAATGCGAACCTCGCGACGGGTAACAAGTACCAGTACGTGAATATCGACGAAGGCTGGTGGACCTCGAGAAAGCGCGACGCGAACGGTGATTTCATCCTCAACGTCGACATGAACGGCAATCCCACCAACCAGTGGCCGGGCGGGATGAAGGCGATGGCCGACTACATTCACGGCAAGGGATTGAAGGCCGGCATCTATATCGATTCCGGGCCGCAGGGCTGCGGCAACACGAACGGCACGCATTTCGTCGGCAGCGATTATGCGCACTACGATCACGATTTCCTGCAGTTCGCGCAATGGGGCTATGACTTCGTCAAGGTCGACTGGTGCGGCGGCCGTGCGGCCGGATACGATCCGCAGCAAGCCTATACGGCGATCTCGCAGGCGATCCAGAAAGCCTATGTCGCCACCGGCAAGCGGCTGGTGCTGAACATGTGCGACTGGGGCACGCTCGGCCAAAGCGGCTATCCCGACTACAACCTCGGGCCGTGGGACTGGGGCGCGGGCATCGCGACGTCATGGCGCACGACGGGCGACATCTACGGGCCGGGGAGCGGTGTGCCGAAGTTCGGCTCGGTGCTCGGCAACTTCAACGGCAACTATCACCCCGAAGGCCAGCACACCGGTTATTACAACGATCCGGACATGATGGTGGCCGGCATGGGCATGACGGCTGCGAACGATCTTGCGCACGTGAACCTGTGGGCCATCGCCGGCGCGCCGATGATACTCGGCAACGACCTGTCGAAGTCGCTGTCGAGCGAGACGGTGAGCCTGCTGACCAATCCCGAGCTGATCGCGATCGACCAGGACATGCTGGGCCTGCAGGGCTTGAAGGTCGCCGACGCCAACGGGCAGCAGGTGTGGGCGAAGCTGCTGGCCGGCGCAGGCAAACGCGCGGTTCTGCTGTTCAACAACGGTACGGCGGCAAGCGACATGACGGTCACGTGGCAGCAACTGGGTTTCGCCGCCGGCACCTCGGCCGTCGTCCGCGACGTCTGGGCGCACAAGGATCTCGGTGCGGCCACCGGTTCCTATACGGTCGCGAGTGTGCCGGCCGGCGGCACAGTGATGCTCGTGCTGAGCGGCACGGATCTGCCGTCGACCACCTACCTGCCGGGCACCCTGTCGGGCGGCGCGACCATTGCGGACTGCGCGGTGTGTGCAAGCGGCACGAAGGTGACGGGGCTGGGTGCGGTGACGTTCAATGACGTGAGCTCGCAAACGGCGGGCGGTTATGTGCAGATTGCGTACCTGAACACCGGGACGGAAACCGTCGAGGCACGGCTCGGTGCGAACGGCGGCAACGGCACGACACTCGCGTTTCCGCCCACGGGCAAGGCCGTCGGCACGGTGACGGTCTTCGTCAACCTGCAGTCCGGGCAGAACACGTTGACGTTGTCGAGCCTCGGTGGCACGACGGCGGCCCCCGACGTCACGTCGATCGCAGTGGTGGCCGGCCCCGTGAAGGTTCCGCCGCCGCCGCCGCTGGCCTACGAGGCCGAGGCGGCCGGCAACACGCTCGGCGGTGCGGCACGCGTGTCGTCATGCGGCGCGTGCTCGGGCGGGCAGGACGTCGGCTATGTCGGCAATGGTGACGGGACCAGCAACGGCACGCTGACGATCAACGGCATCTCGGTGGCGGCGGACGGCACCTATAGCGTCGCGATCGCCTACGTGAACGGCGATTCGGCGCCGCGCAGCGCGCAGCTCAGCTTCGACGGCGCGGCCCCCGTGTCCGTGTCGTTCCCGTCGACAGGCGGATGGGGGAACGTGTCGACGCTGACGGTAACGGGCGCGTTCCGGCAGGGCAGCGCCAACACGCTGAAGTTTGCCAATCCGACGGGCTGGGCACCCGATATCGACGGCATCGGCGCGCCGGCCAAGCAATGACGGGCGCGTGGCGCGGCTTCCCGGTCGAGGGCGGTCGCGCCATGCGTCGACGGGCACGTTGCAAGCCGACATATTGCGGCATCATCATGGTGCCGCCGCACCCGCACGCGGTGCCCGACATTCGACTGGAGACCCTGCATGCCGATTACCCGGATTGAAACGCGCGACGCGATGGGCGAACCCGATGTGGTCTATCTCAACCCGGCGCACGTGCTGTGGATGTCGCTGCCGACCGCCGCGCACCGGCGGCCGGGCGGCACGGCCATTCGCGTGGACGACCGCGTGAAGGGCGGCTCGTTGCTGATGGCCGACAATCCGCCGGCTGCGCAACTGTTGCAGGATCTCGGCCCGTTCGTGACGGTGACGCTGGCAAACCCGTCGTCCGACTATCCGGACGGTCTCGTGCATGTCCGCGCGCATGCGATCGTCAAGATCGCGACGGACGACCACGACAAGCCGCTGGCCGCTCGCACGTTCGGCTGGGTCCATGTTCAGGATGGCTCGGCTTTCAAGATCGACGATTACACCGGCGTGGCCGCGTTATGGCAGGCGACGGTCGCGGCCGCATCATGAACCTTTCCGTCTCCGAGATCACGCCGGAGGAACTCCGGCTGTTCGGCGACATCGTCGCCCGCCTGGAAGAACTGGGGCCGGTCGTCGACGTGAGGACGGTCGTGCTGCCCGAGATCACCCGGCTGATGCGCGCGGATTTCGCCGCGTCGTTCGAGTGCGACGCGCAAACCGGGCTCTGGCGCAACGGATACTCGTACAACCTCGACCCGTCGCAGATCGCGCGGTACGAAGCGTGGTTCCAGCATATCGACCCGGTTACGCCGCAACTGTGCGCGCGCCGCGTGGCGACCTGCGTCGACGAGGTGATGAGTCGCCGCGAGCTCGAACGCACCGCGTTCTACGGCGACTTCCTGAGCCGCGAGGGCATGCATCACGGGATCAACGTCTATGCATTCGATGGCGCGACGCACGTCGGCGACCTGCGCATCTGGCGTGCGCAGGGCCGCCCCGACTTCACCGAGCGCGACAAGCTGCTGCTGAACGGCATCGAGCCGTTTTTCCGGCGTGCGCTGCTGAGGCGGCGTCATGCGTGTACCGGGCTGACCGAACGCGAGAGCGACGTCGCGCGGCTCGTCGCCGCCGGCTACACCGACAAGGACGTCGCGCGCACGCTCGGCATCGGACTGGCGACGGTCCGCACGCATCTGCGGCGCGTGATGGCGAAGAAGGGCGTCGCCAACCGCGCGAGCCTGGCCGCCGCGCTGGCGTGACCGGCGGCGCGGCCGTCGGCCGGGGTCATCCATTGTGATGATGGGCGTCAAAATCGGCACGCCCTACCTTGTGGCGATCCCCCGTGACGAGGAACGACGACGATGCCCACCCTGGGAACCCTGACGCTCACCGAAGCCCGGAACGCGATCCTGCGCCGGGAGTTTTCCTGTGTCGAGTACGCATACGCGCTGATCGAGCGGCACGCACGCTGGCGCTACCTGAACGGCTTCACGTGCGTCGACGATGCGCGGCTGCTCGCCGAAGCGGCCCGCTGCGACCGCGACCTCGCGACGTCGGCCACCCCGCACGCGCTGCTGGGCCTGCCGATCGCGATCAAGGACAACATCGACACCGCCTGCCTGCCGACCGGCAACGGCACGCTGGCGCTGCACAACCGTGTGCCGCCGCAGCACGCGCCGGTGGTGGCGCGGCTGCTCGCGCACGGGGCGCTGATCGCGGGCAAGGCCAACCTGCACGAGCTGGCATTCGGCGTGTCGGGCAACAACCGCGTCACCGGCGCGGTACGCAACCCGTACGATTTCAACCGGATTCCGGGCGGCAGCAGCAGCGGCTCGGGCGCGCTGGTCGGCGCGGGCGTGGTGCCCGCCGCGCTCGGCACGGACACCGGCGGCTCGGTCCGGATTCCGGCCGCGTTGTGCGGTGCCGTCGGCCTGCGGCCGACCGTGGGGCGCTACCCGTCGGGCGGCGTGGCGCCGATTTCTCGCACGCGCGACACCGTGGGCCCGATCGCGCGGTCGGTCGAGGACATCGCGCTGCTCGACGCGATTCTCGCCGGCGCCGCCGCGCCGCTGTCGCCCCCTGTGCGCAGCGTGACGCGCCCCGTGCGTCTCGCGATTCCGCGCACGACGTTCTGGCGCGGCCTCGCGCCGGACGTCGACGCGATCGCGAATGCCGCGGTGGCGAAGCTGGAGCAGGCGGGATTCGAATGTGTCGACCTCGACCTGAACGACTATCCGGGGTTCTTCGATGACGAGCCGGCCGTCATCGCGATGTACGAATTCCGTTCGTCGATGCACGCGTACCTGGTCGAGAACGGCTACGAGCTGACGGTCGACGACATCGTCGCGAACGTGGGGAGCCCGGACGTCGCGAAGATCGCCCGCCATGTCACCGGCCCCGACGGGATCGGCGAAGCGGCCTACCTCACCGCGCTCGACCGGCGGACGCGTTCGCGTGCCGCGTATCGGCAGTGCCTCGCCGACAGCGGTGCCGACGCGCTGGTCTTTCCGACGACGATCGCCACCGCGTGCCCGATCCCGGCGGGCGACACGATGATGCTCAACGGCGAAACCGCTTCGGTGTTCTCGACCTACATCCGCAATACCGAGCCGGGCAGCAACGCCGGCGTGCCGGGCATGACCGTCCCGGCCGGCCTGACGGCGGACGGGCTGCCGGTCGGCCTCGCACTCGACGGCGCGGCCGGCACCGATCGCGAACTCATCGCGGTCGCGCTGGAGGTCGAGCGGGTGCTCGGGCGACTGCCGGCGCCGGACGACGGGTTCGGGGTTGGGGGCAGGTTGGGCGGTTATCCGGGCTGACGCCGCGCCGCCACGTCGCCACGTCGCCATGTTGCTGCGCTGCGGACGTGGACGCGGACGCGGACGTGGCGGCGGCCGAATCGTCGAAGCCGGCGGCGCTCGCCGCGAAGCTGGCCGGCATGCACGACCGGCGGTTTCCCGTGACGCCGAACGGCCGTGGATCGGCACCTTGGGCGGCGGGTCGGCGCGGTCGGGATCGTGTGGCTCACGTTGCGGCAGCACGAGAGGCGGGCGGGAGCGCGGGCGCCATCGCCGCACTCAGTATCAATGCGCGCCGGCGTTCGTGATTCCCGCTGCATCGAGCTGCCTGAGCTTCGCGTACAGCGTGGTGCGCGAGATGCCCAGTTGCCGCGCAGCGGCCGACACATTGCCGTCGTGCTCGTCGACCGCCCGGCGGATCGCGTCGAGCGACTGCTCGTGCAGGCTGGCCTGCGGGCTGGCGGCCGGCGCCGTGCCGCACGCGTCGGCGGCGTCTGCCAGCACATCGGATTGCCGCCGCGTCGCCGCCCGATCGAGCGGTGCGCGCACGGCCCGCACCCAGATGTGGCTGCCGTCGTCGCGCGCGATCCGCTGCGGCGTACGCGCCGGTGTCAGCAAACGACGCTGCTGCGCGGGCGTCGCGCCGGGAAAGAGTTGCCGGAGATCGTGCGGTTCGATCGGCCCGGCCGGCGCGAGCTCGAGCATCTGCCGCGCGAGCCGGCTCGCCGCGCGCACGCGGCCCGCCTCGTCGAGCGCCACGACGCCCGCGAGCGGCGTGCCGAGCCAGCGCGGATCGTACTGCACCTGCAGCAGATGGCAGTCGCGCAGCATCGCATACAGCCGCTGCTCGGCGGACAGCGCCGCATGCCGGAACTGTTCGCGCAACTGCACGACATTGCGCCGGCCGACGCCGGTGATGTCCAGCGCGCCGATTACTTCCCCGTCGAAGCCGACCAGCGGCACCGCGAGACAGAACACGCGCGAGAATTCGTCTAGATAGTGCTGGGCGCCCGCGACGACCGCCTCGGTGCCGTCGTGAATCACGCAGCTCGGCGCGGTCGTGCCGATGTTCGGTTCGACGATCCGGCGCCCGGCGACGATCGGCGTCAGCAGCGTGTCGTCGCAATGCGGGCTGCGCCGCGCGTGGACGATCGTGCCGCGCGGATTGACGCAGAAGATCGTCCACTCGCTGCCGCCGAACGCGGCCCACAGCTGCTCGATTTCCGGCGCGACGCAGCGGGTCAGCCGACGGTCCGCGCGCGATTCGTCGAGTTCGCGCTGCATTTCGTAGCGGGCGGTTTGCCACGGCCGGAGCCCGGCGTCGCGCGAACGCAGCCACGAGCGCGCGACGCCGGCCGGCAACGCCGTTTCCGGCAGCGGTTCGCCCGCCGCGAAGCGGGCGCGGAGCCGGTCGAGGTCGACCGGCCGTGCAGGGGATTCGGGGGCTGCATTCACGCTGCGCTCCAGTTGGGTCGAAGGTTCGGGCCGGACGTGCCGGCCCGCGTGTCGCGCGAATGCGTAATATAGCCCGGCGCCCGCGGCGCGGTATTTTCGCGGCGGCTACGCTGCCGCACGAGGCCCATGCGGCCCCCGGTCGAGATTTACCCCGCGACCGGGGGCGTGTCGCCGCTCAATGCGGCAAACGCAGGATCGGCTTGAGCGTGATGCCGCGGCTGCTGTCCTCCGCGGCCTGGTTGATCTGTTCGAGCGGATAGAACTTCACCAGCCGGTCGAACGGAAACCGCCCCTGGAGATGCAGCTGGACGAGCTGAGGAATGAACGTCTGCGGCACGCTGTCGCCTTCGACGATGCCGCGGATCGAACGGCCGCCGAGCAGCAGGTTGTTGACGTCGAATTCCGCCTTCGTCCCGAGCTTCGGCGCGCCGACCACGCCCATCGTGCCGCGCGAGCCGAGCGCTTCGATCCCTTGCGACAGCACGGCGGGCAGCCCGGTCGATTCGAGCGCGTAGTCGACGCCGCCGCCGGTGATCTGGCGAATCGCGTCGACGACATCGACTTCCTTGCTGTTGATCGTGTGCGTCGCGCCGAGCTCCAGCGCCAGCGCGAGCCGCGACGGCACGATGTCGACGGCGATGATGGTCGTCGCGCCGGCGACGCGCGCGGCCATCACGGCGCTCATGCCGACCGCGCCCGCGCCGAAGCTTGCGAAACTGCTGCCGGCACGTACGGCGAGTGAATTGATCACCGCGCCGGCGCCGGTCTGGATCCCGCAACCGAGCGGCCCGAGCAGTTCGAGCGGCGCTTCCGGCGGCACCTTGATCGCGTTGTTCTCGCGCGCGAGCGCATAGCTGGCGAACGACGACTGCGCGAAGAAATGATCGTGCAGCGGTTGCCCGTGTTCGTCGCGGATCGCGGTCTGTCCGTCGGCGTCGGCGCCGCCGAAATTCAGCCCGAAGAACTGCCGGCAATACGCGCCGTGACCGCCGACACAGGACGGGCAGTGGCCGCACGCGCCGTAGGTGAGCACCACGTGATCGCCCACGGCGAGCGTCTTCACGTTCGGGCCGACCGCCTCGACCACGCCGGCGCCCTCGTGACCGAGCACGGCCGGCAGCGGTACCGGGTAGTACTGGTCGCGCACGATCAGGTCGGTGTGGCACAGGCCCGTCGCGACGACGCGCACCCGCACCTCGTCGCCGCGCGGGGCACGCAGGCGGGCGGATTCGATCGAGAAGGGTGCGCCGGCCGCGCGCGCGACGGCCGCGGTGACGACGCGGGTATCGTTTTCCGTGTACATGTTCGGTCTCCTTGTCAAATCGGATACAGCGGCGCTTCACCCTTGATCGTCAGCCACTGCCACTGCGTGAACTCCTCCCAGTTTGCCGCGCCGCCGATGCTCGAGCCGTTGCCCGATGCGCCGACGCCGCCGAACGGGTTGATCACTTCGTCGTTGACCGTCTGGTCGTTGATGTGGAGCAGCCCGGTGTTCAGGCGCTCGCCGATCCGGAGTGCCCGGCCGACGTCGGCGGACAGGATCGCCGTCGACAGCCCGTATTCGGTGCGGTTCGCGAGCGCGATGGCGTCCTCGTCCGTATCGAACGGCACGACGACCGCGACCGGCCCGAAAATCTCCTCGTCGAACGCCGGGTTGCCCGGCGCGACGCCGCTCAGCACGGTCGGCTCGAAGAACAGGTCGCGATGGCCGCCGCCCGTCTCGACACGCGCGCCCGCGCGACGGGCCGCGTCCACCAGGCTCGCCGCATGGTCGAGCTGTGCGGCATTGATCAGCGGCCCGAGGCCGACGTCCGCGCTCGCGGGATCGCCGACGCGCAGGCTTCGCGCCTTCTCGACGAGCTTCGCGACGAAGCGGTCGTGAATGCTGCGCTGCACGAGCACGCGGCCGGTCGCCATGCAGATCTGGCCTTGATGCAGATACGCCCCCCACGCGGTATTGGCAACGGCGCGCTCGAGGTCGGCGTCGTCGAGCACGATCAGCGAATTCTTGCCGCCGAGTTCGAGCGAGACCTTCTTCAGGTGGCGGCCGGCCGCTTCGCCGACCTTGCGCCCCGCCGCGGTCGAACCGGTGAACTGGATCATCGCGACGTGCGGATCGGCAACCAGTGCGGCGCCGGCCGCGCCGTCGCCGGGCAGCACGTGCAGCACGCCTTCCGGCAGGCCGGCGAGCTCGAACACGCGGGCGACCGCGACGCCGCCGCACACGGCGGTACGCGGATCGGGCTTCAGCACGACCGCGTTGCCGAGCGCGAGCGCGGGCGCGACCGCGCGCATCGCGAGGTACAGCGGGAAGTTGAACGGCGAGATCACGCCAACGACGCCGCGCGGGCGGCGGCGCGCGAGCGACAGCCGGCCGGCCGCCGACGGCAGCACTTCGCCGGCCGCGCGCGACGGCAGCCCGGCTGCTTCGTGCAGCGCCTTGATCGTGACCGACGTCTCGAACGACGCCTTCGCGCGCGTCGAGCCGCTTTCGCGCACGAGCCAGTCGACGATCGCATCGAAGTGCGTTTCCGCGACGGTGGCCGCGCGGCGCAGGACGGCCGCGCGCTCGTCGTACGGCAGCGCGAACCATGCGGGCTGTGCGCGATGCGCGGCGGCCGACGCTTCGGCCACCGCTGCGCCGTCCGCGAGGCCGAGGCGGCCGAGCGTGTTGCCGGTCGCGGGTTCGATCACGTCGGCCGCGTGCGGGCTGGCGTGCCAGCGTCCGTTGAAAGTCTTGCCGTGCCAGATGTCGGCGTCGAACAGTGCCGTGTTGCTGCTGCTATCCATGTACGCTCCTGAGGAAATTCCGACCCGCCGGATCGGGCCTTGCATCGTCCCGACCGGCATGCGCGCGAGGGTAGGCGGGCGCGGCGAAGCGGGGCTATCCGGGTTTCTTCCCACCCGCGGAGGGCGCGTGGAATGGAGGGCGTCTGCGAATTTGTGTGCGGAAACTGAACAGTCGTCGTGCGGATTGGTGCCGCACGCCGTCTGGGGACTCGGCAGGTTATGGCAGGTGTAGTGCGACGTGCGCTGCGTCTGAATGCTCGGCGCGCAAACCTGTGGGAAGACACCTGAGCTCACGCTTCGTCGGAGCGGTAGTTGGTGACCCGCAAGGGGGTCGTGTTTGCGCAAAACGGACATTCGAAGCATTCGCCACGAACGTTGCACCGCATAGCGGTGCCTATCCCGGTGCTAGCGCGTTAAAGCTTCCATGGTTTGGACAATATGGCCAAACTTGTCATTGCCCTCAAAGGCCGCACAGGTCCGTGCGTATACCTGTTCCTTCCCGTCATTCTTGGAAAAAAATACTTCCGCGCAATCGCAGCGTAAGGTTGCCACCTTTGCATGAGTCCGGGTATCGCTTAACGTCGCGACCCAGCAACTATCGGCACATCCACAGCTACCGTAGGCAAGTACTTGATGGCGCCGGTGCCAAGGCAACGGCTCGGTCCTCACGCCTTGCGCTCCAACCTTTGACAAGAATAAGAGCGCGAGCAAACACACGGCCGTGCGCGTTCTATTGCGGTTCATGTCTATAACCATCGAGATTTGATTTTACTAATAGTGACCTGCCGCGGGATTTTGTAGCCACGCCCGATGAGTATCTTGGCCTCGGCGCGACTGCGGAATCCTTCCCGATTAAATCGCTTCTCCCGCAGCGTGCCGTTGGAACCTTCAGCGGAGTCGTTCTGCCAAGGGCGGCAAGAACGGACACAGCGTGTACGATCTGATCTTCAAGAAAACCATCCAAGGAGAGAGGAATGAGTCCGGAACAGGCCCGAGCCGAAGAAACCCAGGCGATGGAGCGCATGGTGGCCGCCACGCTGCGCGTGCAGAGTACGTTCGCCTCGATGCAGAAGCAATTTCCGCCGCAAGGCAGCGGCGAGCCTTCGCCGTTCGCGCTGCAAACCTTTGATGCCGCCCTGCAGGAACTTGAAGACGCACAGGCCGCGTTCGATGCGCTGCTGAACGATCTGATCGACGGTAACCGCTAAAGGCTACGCCCTTGTCTGCACCGATTGTCGACGATCTAAAAAAGCTGTGTCGAACGGCCGCTTGAATCCATCGCCGACGGCGGCCGACCGCCGGTCTGTGACGCATGACCGGCGCAGATCGACCCAAAAGGGACAACCAAGTTAGCGGGAAGGAGTCGTTTGAGTCGATCCGTGCTCAACCACCGCCCTCTCATGTTTTCAATGATCCTGCCGATATCGGCAGAGGACAGCCACTCATCGTTGCCTTTCCGGACCGCAAGGGCCTCGAAAGATGTTGTCCAGAGATCAACCGCCGGAGAGAGCGAAACTCGCTGAAGAAGCCTCCAGAAACCCTAGGGTGATGTATGCTCAAGGCACCGCACAAGGAATTATAGAAATGGAAAACCGCAGTCAGGGTGAATCGGTGCAGTCGGCCATGCAACCTTCAATCGTTGAGTATTTTTCCATCGATGGACTCTACGGATATCGTTCAGTTGGCTTGTCGTCAAAGTACGCTGCGACTGTCTTGATTGCGCGGAACGGCTCGGGAAAGACGACATTGATCGCTGCTTTAGACGCGTTTCTTCGCGGGCAATTCAGTCGATTCATTGGTCTCACGTTCGAAAAAATCACATGTCGCTTAAGGGGCCAGTTGTTCGAATTCGAGGTCTACCGTAGTGATATAGAGCAGCTTTCTGATTTTGCTCTCAGAGGCGAGTTCGCAGTGCGTGCCAAAGCGTGGGATGTGCAACCGATGGCGCTCCTAGCGCTAGTAGAGGGCCCGATTAGAACCCTGGGTTATTCCGAACTTGTCGATGACCCGACGTTCTCCGCCATTTATGCGAAGATGGGTTATGACTACGCAGTTGCGAAGAGTCAGTGCGAGCGCTTATCCAAAGACTTGTCCGAACAGAACCTCAGAATTAATCAGATCCGCAATCAGCTGGCGTCGACCTTAAAGGACTTCGAGATCGTTTATTTGCCAACTTACCGGCGGATCGAATTATCTCTGCCCGGTCCGGACGTGCGTCGCGGCGAAAGAAAGAAGAGTGTTTTGTCGCGCCTCGGCGTCACTCGCACGGGATTGTATTCAGCAGACATACAATTCGGGCTTGGGGATATATCCGATCGCCTAGCGGCAATTTATTCGGAAATGCTGTATACATCTAATCAGGGCTATGGCAAGGTCAGCGCAAACATTATCAATGACTTGATATCTGGAAAATATCGAGACAGTGCGAATAGCGCCACAACGGAATTCCCATCTCGCGAATCGCTCGACATATTTTTTTCGAGAATCAAAGATGCGTCAAGAGAGTATCGTCGCGGACCCTATAGCTTTTTTGCACCCCCAAATCTGGATCCCATTTATAATGGGGACATACCAGAAGATTCGGCTCCATTTTTAACCTATTTCCTAAATCAACTTAACTCGGTAATCCTGGAAACCCGAGGTTACGAGGAGCGCGTTCAGGCTTTTATAAGTAATTGCAATAAATATTTATCAGGAAATGACGAGTCAACCGATGAGTATACTTCACCACTCGAAAATACCTTCGATAGCAAGAAACTTGATTTCGATCGACGGGCCCTTGAAGTAACGGTGAAGAGCCTAGCGACGGGCGACGACGTACCACTGGAATCACTGTCGTCCGGAGAGAAGCAAATGATGTCGCTATTTGCGAGACTATATCTTTACCCTGGTCCAAAGATTGTACTTATTGACGAACCAGAGTTGTCACTTTCGCTCGACTGGCAGCGTCAAATATTGCCTGATGTGTTAAGGGCGCCGACCTGCAAACAGGTGATCGCAATTACCCACTCCCCCTTTATTTTCAACAATGAATTGGAGCCATTTGCTGGTTCCCTACGCTTTAGAATCACGCCCACACGCAAACACGACACGAATGACGGGGATTTGAATCTCGATGATGACGAGGTTTAAAAATGGATGGCAATATTTCAGAGAATGTCTTTAGGGATGGTTATTTCAAAAAAATCAAAGATTCAGTGAACTTGGCGGTGGTAGAAAAGAGTCAGTTTGCAGCATTTTCATCGGCCATTCCTGATGATGTAAAAATATTTAGTTACGAAGGACGCGACGACAAGATAGCTTACGATCATTGGGTTAGGCGAATTGATGGAGAATTGAAATACGAGCCGTACGTTGCGGAAACAAAATATGCAAATTTACAGCTTTTTGATTCACTGCAACGCGACTTGACCGGGTTGGGGGATCGCGTTTACTTCTTCGTCGATCGAGATTTTGATGACATCCAAGGCAGAGCCCCGCATAACAAATTGTTTATGACCGACAAATATTCGATCGAGAGCTATTTAGTGTGCGATAAACTGCTGGATGAGCTTCTTAAAATCGAATTTCATTGCAATGGGTATTTGCAAGTTCGAACGAATATTGTTGAATTATTCAAAACTGCTTACGAAAACTTTTTAATCTCCACAAAAGAACTGAATTTTCGCATCTTCCTTGCGGCCCGAGAAAAAATAAAGAGAATTGAAGATTTGCCCACGGGAATAAATGTGATTGCTGATGTCAGCCTGAAAGGGGCAACCGCAATCGACAGGCCAATTCACGAGGTTGTCAAGCTAGAGCGGGAGCCGACCGACGAGGAAGCCGCTCGTTGGCGTGGCGAGTTTGAAGCCCTTGAGCCAACTGAGCGCTATAGAGGAAAGTTTGCGCTTTCTTTTTTTGTGAAGTGGTTGACGTTGTTGCGCCAAGACCGCCTAGCGAATCCGTCCGTCTATTTCGGAGATGTACCGCTTCCTAACTATGGAGTTAAAGGTAATTTCTCTTTCGACAGCCTCGTACCACGTGCAGTATGTCCGAGCGGGTTATCTGCGTTTTTAGGTTGCGATTAATGGATACCGGCGCCGATTGCACGTGATCCAATGTCGACTGGATGAGGAACAGCGTTCGCTGATAATCGTGGCGTGGTGCTCGCTACAGTCTCGGAGAACGCGAAAAATGACGTAGCGAGATGACGGTTGCAGACGATGTAGTCGATTACTCCGAACGTTCGCTCCTGGCCGAAAGCGTTCCCCCAGCATTAGGCGTCACATCAGGCGAAACCAAGTTCGAGAAGCTCAAATTGGATACTCGAACATTCCGATGTAGACCAGTTCGAATCCTTCGCCTTGCACTGACCTTGGCGATTTTATCTGTTCGCAATTTATGAAAATCAGCGCGTTCGCATCTCCCAAAGTTGCGGCGCGCGCCGCTTCACATAACGCTTCCGACCATTTGTCCGAGTACGAGCGAGGTGCAAAGAACTCTTCCAGTGAAGTACCCGGCTGTCGCAGCCCTGTTTCCATGAAATCATGGTCACAGAAGAACTCACCCTGGGAGCCGTAGAACTCGGAAACTGGTCGACTTTCATCCTCACCGTAGTGTTCGGCGAGAAAGCTTGAAAATCGGGAGGCGTCAGTTATCCGGCCAAGATAGAAATGAGAAGCTTCCATTCTATGCATCGTTGGTTAACTCCCCTTGAGCGCAAAGAAAATTGTATTCCTTCACCTACTGAGCGGCTGCCTCTGGCCGACTGTCGACGTAGACATGACGTTGCAGCCAGCGCGGAGCAGGGCTTCCGCGCGTCCCTCCCAAAAACTCGGCCCACTGCAGATCTACCGACTATCCAGCTTGCCTTGTCCTCATGAATCGTACGTGTTGCACAAACGCGCGATGCCGTAGCCTCTGCGGAAAGCGGCGGTTCTGGGAAATTTCTTGCAGTATGGCGGCTATCTCGTTGTCAACGGCCAGGCCTTGCTCCAACCAACCGATCGCGAGGTCACACCAATATGGAGTTGGCCATCGTAGTCCAGCGACAGCGACGTCGCGCGCGGAATCGATGTTCGAAGCGAAAGCCGTCAAGGGGTGTTCAAGTGGCTTGACTATTGAGGGCGATTTCATCTCGGATCTTGTTCAACTTGGTAGGGGACGTCGCGTGCAAGGTGAGTCTGATCGATTGTCGTCCGTGTAGGCGCCCACGTCGACCGACCGCTTCTGGCCGACAGCGCCCGTCAGCCTCTGATGAACAACGGACATCGACAACGAACGTCGATACCCGCCAACCCGATTCCTTCCAGTTGTTCGCGGAAATCGACGCCGAAGCTGAAAGCCGGACGGCCAGCCGCACCATTTTCCGCGTCAGGAAAACCCTGATCGACTCGGCAGGCCGTCGGTTTCAGGCCGTTTTCCCGCCGCCACGAGCCGCCGCATTGCGCCCCCGTCCAAGCGGTACCCCGCACCCGCACGACCGCGCCCCATCAAGCTTCTCAGCCCGCGTACCTAGCCAAAACAGGTATGGCGCACCGCAGTATTCAGCGTGATGAGCGTGAATTCAATACCTGTCAGGTATCAAAAATCCCGCCTAAAAGTATTGGACGCTCCATCTGGCCGGGACGTATAAATCGCCTCAAGAACTTCACCCCCACCGCGTGCCCCATGTCCTCCGTCACCATCGAACGTATCGAAACCCGCCTCGTCGACCTGCCGACGATCCGCCCGCACAAGCTGTCGGTGGCCACGATGCACGGCCAGACGCTGATGCTCGTGAAGGTGTTCTGCAGCGACGGTGTGACGGGCCTCGGCGAAGGCACGACGATCGCCGGCATGGCCTACGGCCCGGAAAGTCCCGAAGCGATGAAGCTCGCGATCGACGCGTACCTCGCGCCGGCGATCGTCGGCAAGGATGCGACGCGCATCCAGACGCTGGTGGCGTTCCTCGGCAAGCTGGCGAAGGTCAATCACTTCGCGAAAAGCGCGCTCGAAACCGCGCTGCTCGACGCGCACGGCAAGCGGCTCGGCGTGCCGGTGAGCGAGCTGCTCGGCGGCCGCCGGCGCGATCGCCTGCCGGTCGCGTGGACGCTCGCGTCGGGCGACACGGCCACCGACATCGCCGAAGCCGAGCGCATGCTCGAGCAGCGCCGCCACAACGTGTTCAAGCTGAAGATCGGCGCGAAGGCGCCCGAGACGGATATCCGGCACGTGGCCGAGATCAAGAAGGCCGTCGGCGATCGCGCATCGGTGCGCGTCGACGTGAACATGGCGTGGAGCGAAACGCAGGCCGCGCGCGCGATTCCGGCGCTGGCCGATGCCGGCTGCGAACTGGTCGAGCAGCCGGTGGCCTCGGCCGCGGCGCTGGCGCGCCTGATGCGCCGCTTCCCGGTCGCGCTGATGGCCGACGAAATCCTGCAGGGCCCCGACAGCGCGTTCGAGATCGCGAAGCATCACGGCGCGGACGTGTTCGCGATCAAGATCGAGCAGAGCGGCGGCCTGTTCGCCGCGCAGCGCGTGGCCGCGATCGCGGACGCGGCCGGCATCGAGCTGTACGGCGGCACGATGCTCGAAGGCGCGTTCAGCACGGTGGCGTCCGCGCACCTGTTCGCGAGTTTCGCGAACCTGCAGTGGGGCACCGAACTGTTCGGGCCGCTGCTGATCACCGAAGAGATCCTGACGCAGCCGCTCGATTACAGCGACTTCGAACTGACCGTGCCGGACGGCCCCGGTCTCGGCATCGAACTCGACGAGGACAAGGTCAGGCGTTTCACCCGCGACGGACTCACCCGCGTCGCGCGGTAACCCGAGTCACGCACCGCCGTCATTCCCCCAAATACACGTGGAGACATCATCATGAGCGTCAAAGTTTTCGAAACCCGGGAAGTGCAGGATCTGCTGAAGGCCGCGTCGAACGCGGGCGCGGACAGCCCGAAGGGCGGCAACGCGCGCACGCAGCAGGTCGTGCTGCGGCTGCTCGGCGACCTGTTCAAGGCGATCGACGATCTCGACATCACGCCCGACGAAGTGTGGGCCGGCGTGAACTACCTGAACAAGCTCGGCCAGGACGGCGAAGCGGCGCTGCTCGCGGCCGGCCTCGGCCTCGAGAAGTTTCTCGACATCCGGATGGACGCCGAGGACGAAGCGCTCGGCCTCGACGGCGGCACGCCGCGCACGATCGAAGGGCCGCTGTACGTCGCCGGCGCACCGGTGCGCGACGGCGTCGCGAAGATCGACCTCGATGCGGACGATGGCGCGGGCCCGCTCGTGATCCACGGCACGGTCACCGGTGTCGACGGCAAGCCGGTGGCCGGCGCGGTGGTCGAGTGCTGGCATGCGAACTCGCACGGCTTCTACTCGCACTTCGACCCGACCGGCAAGCAGAGCGACTTCAACCTGCGCGGCGCGGTGAAGACGGGCGCCGACGGTAAGTACGAATTCCGCACGCTGATGCCGGTCGGCTACGGCTGCCCGCCGCAGGGCGCGACGCAGCAGCTGCTGGACAGCCTCGGCCGCCACGGCAACCGCCCGGCGCACGTGCACTTCTTCGTGACCAGCGACGGCCACCGCAAGCTGACGACCCAGTTCAACATCGACGGCGACCCGCTGATCTGGGATGACTTCGCGTATGCGACCCGCGAGGAACTGATCCCGCCCGTCACCGGCAAGACCGGCGGCGCCGCGCTCGGCCTGAAGGCCGACGCGTACCAGGACATCGAGTTCAACTTCGTCCTGACGCCGCGCGTCGAGGGCAAGGACAACCAGATCGTCGAACGCCTGCGCGCTTCCGCCACGGCATAACCGCCCGACGGCTCGGCGGCGCGCAGGCGCCGCCGCCGGCCGGGTTCCCGCGAGATTCAACCGATTACCGATGCGAGCGTGCTTGCAGGACGCGGCACGCGCATGGGAGGAGCCATCATGTCCGCCACGATCGACCAAGCCAACGACCTGGATCACCTGCTCGCCACCGCCGTGCAGGACGACAAGGAGGCCGGCGTATTCCGCTGCCGCCGCGACATCTTCACGAACGCCGAGCTGTACGAGCTCGAGATGAAGCACATCTTCGAAAGCAACTGGGTGTACCTGGCGCACGAAAGCCAGATTCCCGACAACAACGATTACTACACGACGTGGATCGGCCGCCAGCCGATCGTGATCACGCGCGACAAGACCGGCGAGCTGCACGCGGTCATCAACGCCTGCGCGCACAAGGGCGCGATGCTGTGCCGCCGCAAGCACGGCAACAAGGGCAGCTTCACGTGCCCGTTCCACGGCTGGACGTTCTCGAACACCGGCAAGCTGCTGAAGGTGAAGGACGAGAAGACGACGGAATACCCGGTGCAGTTCAACACGCACGGTTCGCACGACCTGAAGAAGGTGGCGCGCTTCGCGAACTATCGCGGCTTCCTGTTCGGCAGCCTCAGCGCCGACGTGCTGCCGCTCGAGGACTACCTCGGCGAGGCGCGCGTGATCATCGACCAGATCGTCGACCAGGCGCCGAACGGGCTCGAGGTGCTGCGCGGCAACTCGTCCTACATCTACGAAGGCAACTGGAAGATGCAGATGGAGAACGGCTGCGACGGCTACCACGTCAGCACCGTGCACTGGAACTACGCGGCGACGATGGGCCGCCGCAAGGAAGACGGCACCAAGGCCGTCGACGCGAACAGCTGGAGCAAGTCGGTTGCGGGCGTGTATGGCTTCGACAACGGCCACATCCTGCTGTGGACGAAGACGATGAACCCGGAAGTGCGGCCCGTGTACCAGCATCGCGATGAAATCAAGGCGCGCGTCGGCGACGTGCAGGCCGACTTCATCGTCAACCAGACGCGCAACCTGTGCGTGTACCCGAACGTGTTCCTGATGGACCAGTTCAGCACGCAGATCCGCGTGGTGCGGCCGCTCGGCGTCGACAAGACCGAGGTCAGCATCTTCTGCTTCGCGCCGAAGGGCGAGAGCGAAGCCGACCGCACGACCCGCATCCGCCAGTACGAGGATTTCTTCAACGTGACGGGCATGGGCACCGCCGACGATCTCGAGGAGTTTCGCGCGTGCCAGGCCGGTTATGCGGGCATCACGGCGATGTGGAACGACCTGTCGCGCGGCGCGCCGCTGTGGGTCGACGGCCCGGACGAGAACGCGAGGAAGATGGGGCTGAACCCGCGCATTTCCGGCGAGCGCAGCGAGGACGAAGGGCTGTTCGTGTGCCAGCACGAACATTGGGTGAATGTGATGCGCGATGCGCTGAAGAAGGAACGCGGGGAGGTGGCAGCATGAGCTTCGATTACCGGACTGTCTGCGCCGCGCTGTATCGCGAAGCGCGCCTGCTCGACGATCGCCAGTGGGACGAGTGGCTGACCTGCTACACGGAGGACGTCACGTACTGGATGCCCGCGTGGGACGACGACGATCGGCCTACCGACGATCCGCAAAGCCAGATCTCGCTGATGTATTACGCGGACCGCGGCGGCCTCGAGGATCGCGTGTTCCGGATCAAGACCGAGCGCAGCGGCGCATCGACGCCCGAGCCGCGCACCAGCCACAACGTGACGAACGTCGAGGTGCTGGCCGAACGCGAGAACGAAGTGGACGTGCGCTACAACTTTCACACGCTGAACCACCGCTACCGCGTGACCGATCACTTCTTCGGCACGATGTTCGTCACGTTGCGCAAGGCGGGCGATGAACTGCTGATCTCGTACAAGCAGATCGTGCTGAAGAACGACTACATCCGGCAGGTGCTCGACGTCTATCACGTCTGACGCTGTTGTTTTGTCATGAAAGGAAGTGGAGGTGACGCCATGTCCAGCTACAAGATTGCACTGAACTTCGAGGACGGGGTAACCCGCTTCATCGATTGCAAGGCCGGCGAGAAGGTTCTCGACGCGGCCTTCCGCGCGAAGATCAACCTGCCGATGGATTGCTCCGACGGCGTGTGCGGCACCTGCAAGTGCCGCGCCGAGAGCGGTCGCTACGATCTCGGCGACGACTACATCGACGACGCGCTCACCGAAGACGAAAAGGACGGCGGCCTCGTGCTGACCTGCCAGATGGTGCCGCAAAGCGATTGCGTGATCGCGGTGCCGACGTCGTCGGTCGCGTGCAAGACGGGCCAGAGCGGGTTCGCGGCCACGGTGACGAAGGTCGAGCAGCACAACGATGCGGCCGTCGTGCTCGAACTCGACGTCGGCACGGCCGCGCCCGTGTTCCTGCCGGGCCAGTACGTGAACATCGACGTGCCGGCGAGCGGCCAGCACCGTTCGTATTCGTTCTCGTCGGCGCCGGCCGATGCGAAGGTGAGTTTCCTGATCAAGAAGATCCCCGGCGGCGTGATGAGCACGTGGCTCGAATCGGCGCGGCCCGGCGACACGCTCGAACTGCACGGGCCGCTCGGCAGCTTCTACCTGCGCGACGTGCAGCGGCCGCTGCTGTTCCTGGCCGGCGGCACGGGGCTCGCGCCGTTCCTGTCGATGCTCGAAGTGCTCGCGCGCAGCGGCTCGCAGCAGAAGGTGCACCTGATCTACGGTGTGACGCGCGACCTCGACCTCGTGCTCGTCGATGCGATCGAAGCGTATGCGGCGAAGCTGCCGAACTTCAGCTTCGCGACGGTCGTGGCCGACGCGGCGTCGAGCCATCCGCGCAAGGGCTGGGTCACCCAGCACATCCCGGCCGATGCGCTGAACGACGGCGACGTCGACGTGTATCTGTGCGGGCCGCCGCCGATGGTCGACGCGGTGCGCAAGTATTTCGACGACGAAGGCGTGAAGCCGAACAGCTTCCACTATGAGAAGTTCACCCCCAACGTCACGGCAAAGGCGGCATGATCATGCAGCGATTCTCAGGCAAGGTCATCGTCGTCACGGGGGCCGCGCAGGGCATCGGCCGCGGCGTCGCGCTGCGCGCGGCGGCCGAAGGCGGCAGGGTGCTGTTCGTCGATCGCGCGGATTTCGTCGCCGAGGTCGCGGCCGAAGCGACGGGCGGCGAGACGGCCGGGTTCGTCGCGGATCTCGAAACCTACGACGGCGCGCATGCGGCGATCGCGCACGCGGTGCAGACGTTCGGCGGTATCGACATCCTGATCAACGGCGTGGGCGGCGCGATCCGCATGCGGCCGTTCGCCGAATTCGAGCCCGCGCAGATCGACGCGGAAATCCGCCGTTCGCTGATGCCGACGCTCTATACGTGTCATGCGGTGCTGCCGCACCTGCTCGCGCGCGGCGGCGGCACGATCGTCAACATCTCGTCGAACGCGACGCGCGGGATTCGCCGCGTGCCGTACTCGGCGGCGAAAGGCGGCGTCAATGCACTGACGTCGGCGCTCGCGATGGAATATGCGGAACACAACATCCGGGTCGTGGCCACCGCGCCGGGCGGCACCAGCGCACCGCCGCGCCGCGTGCCGCGCAATGCGGCCGGCGACAGCGAACGGGAACAGGCATGGATGGGCGAAGCCGTGCGCCAGGTCACGGAATCGACGTATCTCAAACGCTACGGCAGCCTCGACGAGCAGGTCGCGCCGATCCTGTTCCTCGCCTCCGACGAGGCGAGCTACATCACCGGCACGGTGCTGCCGGTCGCGGGCGGCGATACGGGTTGAGTCGTGCGTCGTCGCGCCGCCTGGCATGTGTCCAGGATGTTCGTCGACAACCCATCCATCTATCCACCCACCAACCGGCCGGCGCGAAGACGCCGGCCACGGAGACTCCCATGCGTGATCGCAAAGCCATCGTTCCGGCGGGAATGGAAGCGGTGTACGAGAAGATCGGCTATGCGCCCGGCCTGAAGGTCGGCGATACGCTGTACGTATCCGGCCAGATCGGCCGCGATGCGGCGATGCAACTCGTCGAGGATCGTGAAGCACAGATCGTGCAGGCGTTCGAGAATCTGAAGCAGGTACTGAACGCGGCGGGTGCATCGTTCAGCGACGTGGTCGACCTGACGACCTTCCATACCGACATGCGCGACCTGCCGTTGTTCATGCAGGTGCGCGACCGCTACCTCGATGCCCACCCGAAGCCGGCATGGACGGCGGTCGGCGCGCACATGCTGGGCGGCGCGCCCGGCTATATCGTCGAGATCAAGGCGGTGGCCGTGTTGCCGGCGTGACGCGTGCGGGCGGGATGCCGGCACAAGGCGACGTAGTGCACGCATCGATTCGACCCGACTCGCCGCTTGCCGGCACGGAACGAGAGACTTCGCGATCCACCGGTCAATCCTGACGAAATGCTTTCTCGCGACGTCGGGCGTGCGTCGTTGCGCCGCGGTCGGCGACAAGTCGCGCGAGTTCGTTTATGGTGCGAGGGAACGCAGCGTCATCTCTTTCCTTCCGTCGAGAATCCGCGATGAAATGCCTGCCACGCGCCGTCTTCGCCGCTGTCGCTTTCACCGTCGCGCAAGCCGCGCTCGCCCAGGCGCCCGCCACGGTGCGGCTCGAAGACATGACCTGGACCGAGCTGCGCGACAGCATCCGGGCCGGCAAGACCACCATCCTGATCCCGGTCGGCGCAACCGAGCAAAGCGGGCCGTACGTCGCGCTGGGCAAGCACAATGCGCGGGTCGCGGTACTGTCCGAGCGGATCGCGCAAGGCCTCGGCAACGCGATCGTCGCCCCCGTCATCGCCTATGTGCCCGAGGGCGGTTATGCGCCGCCGACGTCGCACATGCGCTTTCCCGGCACGATCACCGTCCCCGACGACGTCTTCGAAAAGACCCTCGAGTCCGCCGCCAACAGCTTCCGGGTCCACGGCTTCACGAACATCGTGTTCCTCGGCGACCACGGCGGCTACCAGAACGACATCCGGCAGTCGGTCGCGCGGCTGAACAAGTCGTGGGCCGGCACGGGCGCGCGCGCGTTCGTGCCGGCCGAGTATTACGGCACCAGCTCCGACGGTTACGACCAACTCCTGCGCGAGCACGGTGTGCCGGCCGCGGACATCGGCACGCACGCGGGGCTGGCCGATACGTCGCTGCTGCTGGCGGTCGCGCCGGGCATGGTCAGGGTCGACAAGCTGCGCAACGCCGCGAAGCCGGGCGCCGTCGACGGCGTCTACGGCGGCGATCCGCGTCATGCGAGCGTCGAACTCGGCCGGCTGGGCACCGACGCGATCGTGTCGCGCACCGTCGACGCGATCAGAAAGGAAACCGCCGGCCGCTGACGCCGCCGCGCCATTGCGCCGCCTTTGCCGTCGTTCCATGCCATCGAACCGGGACATCGTCATGCAACCGCGCCTTCGCCTTCATATCCGCTTCCCCCGTCCCGCGATCGTCGTCGCGGCTGCGCTGGCCGGCTTTTGCGCCCAGGGTGCGATCGCGGCGTCCGCCGTCGCGGCCGTACCTGGCATGCCGCCCGTCATCAACCCGGACAACCTGTACGGCGAGGCCCAGGCCGGACGCATGAGCGCGGCGGTGGCGGGCGCGCTGCCGCGCATCTATGTGCCGAACCTGAGATCGAACGACGTCTACGTGATCGACCCGGCCACGTACAAGGTCGTCGACCGGTTTGCCGTCGGCCGCAGCCCGCAGCACGTCGTGCCGGCGTGGGACCTGCGGACGCTGTGGGTCGCCAACAATGCGGAAGGGCGCACCGACGGCAGCCTGACGCCGATCGATCCGAAGACGGGCAAGCCCGGCCCGGCAGTGCGCGTCGACGACCCGTACAACATGTATTTCACGCCTGACGGCAAGGAGGCGATCGTCGTGGCCGAGGCGCATGCGCGGCTCGACTTCCACGACCCGGGCACGATGGCGCTGAAATCGAGCCTCGAGGTGCCGCAATGCAAGGGCATCAACCATGCGGACTTTTCGATCGACGGCCGGTATGCGCTCTTCACGTGCGAGTTCGGCGGCAAGCTCGCGAAGATCGACCTGGTGAATCGCAAGGTGCTCGGCTACCTCGAACTCGACCGGAAAGGGATGCCGCAGGACATCCGAGTGTCACCGGACGGCAAGCTGTTCTATGTCGCCGACATGATGGCGGACGGCATATACGTCGTCGAGGGCGACCGCTTCGCGAAGACCGGTTTCATCCCGACCGGCGTCGGTACGCACGGGCTGTATCCGAGCCGCGACGGCACGAAGCTCTATATCGCGAATCGCGGCTCCAATCTCGTCCACGGGCCGTGCCATGGCAAGGGCAGCGTATCGGTGCTCGACTTCGCGACGCGCAAGGTGGTCGCGAACTGGCCGATCCCCGGCGGCGGCAGCCCCGACATGGGCAACGTCAGCGCGGACGGCAAGACGCTGTGGCTGTCGGGCCGCTTCGATGACGTCGTCTACGCGATCGACACCACGAGCGGCACGGTTCGATCGATTCCCGTCGGCATGGAGCCGCACGGCCTGACGGTGTGGCCGCAGCCGGGGCGCTATTCGCTGGGCCATACCGGCAACATGCGGTAGGGCGGCGGACGGTCAGGGCGCGCGGTCGTGCGCTCGCGTGCCACGACAGCGCGCACGCGCCGCGGCACGTCACTCCCACGCGTGCTTGCTGAACTGATAACCCTTGCAGCGGATCGTCTTGATGCGCTTCGGTTCCGTCAGGTCGTCGCGCAGCTTGCGGCGCAGCTTGGAGATGCGGCCGTCGATCGAGCGGTCGAAGCCGTCGAACTCGATTCCGCGTAACAGCTGCGTCAGGTCTTCCCGGCTGACCACTTCGCCGGCGCGGCAGACGAGGGCCCACAGCAGGTCGAATTCGGTCGAGGTCAGGCGCGGCGCGCTGCCGTCGGGAAGGCGAATCTTGCGATCCGCGCGGTCGATCGAAAACTTGCCGAACTCGAATCGCTGCGGCGATGCCGGCGCGCCGTCGACCGGGCGCAAGCGCATCCGTCGCAGGTGGGCCTTGATCCGCGCGAGCAGGATGCGCGGCTCGATCGGCTTGCGGAGAAAATCGTCCGCGCCGAATTCCAGGCCGAGCAACTCGTCGAACTGCTCGTTGCGGGCCGTCATCATGATGACGATGCCGTCGTACTGCATGCGTGCGTCGCGGCAGATCTCGAAGCCGTCCTTGCCCGGCAGGTTGATGTCGAGCAGCACCAGGTCGGGGCGGCGCGCGACGATCGTGGACACGGCGTCGGTGCCGTCGAACAGCGTGTCCACCTCGTACTGATGCATGCGCAGATAGTCTGCGATCAGCGAGGACAATGGGACGTCGTCTTCGACGAGCAGGATTCGGATGGGCATCGCTAAACGAGGGGGCGAAACGGGAAAGTGGCGAGCGCTCAGGCCCGTCCGAACATGGGGAAGCCGAAGAGACGCGCATGATACTGAGAAACATTCCGGCAGAATGTGGCGAAATCTGCATCGTTCGGTGAGTCTCGCCGCGGGCGGGGCGTCGCCGTGTTGCAGGAACGCGAACGCACGTAGGGGCGGTGTCCTGTTTAGTCGAACGACGCGATGTACGCGGAAACACGTTCGGAGCGGTATCCGGCGTGCAAAAGGCTGAAATACCGGGCGGGGTGTCGTTCGTGCGGAAACGTTTGCGAAAGCGCCGCACATGCGGGCGTCGCTCACGCTTGCCAGAGCAAAACCGGTAAAGATTGCTCTACATATCATTACAAAATATTACCTGCCGGGTGGCGTGCGGCCCGCCGTATCGGCGCGGAAGATTGCCTTCGCGCTACCGTCGGATCGCCTTGCGCAACCGCCTCACCTCCTGCTCGGACACCGGCGCCGCGCGATTGCCCCACGCGCCGCGTACATGCCCGACCACCGCTGGCGATGCGCGGGCGCGACCGTCGGGCACGCACGTTGCTCGGGTTTGGGCGGCGCCCGTCTGCGGGTGCGGAACCGCATGCCGCTGCGCACGGCGGGCCCGCGCGTGCGCCGATATCGACATTCGTATCCGGGAGGCGCCATGCGTGAATCGAACGATCCATCCCGCGCCAGGACGGGCCCGGGCGGCCGGGCCGCGACCGATCCCCGGGCCGTCACGGTCAGGCACCCCGTCACGCGCGCGTTCGAACGCTTCGCGTCGCACGTGACCGTGTGGGCCGGCTCGCCGGTCGCGTTCGGCAGCGCGGTTGCCATCACGGCGCTGTGGCTCGTCACCGGCCCGCTCTTCCACTATTCAGATGCATGGCAGCTCGTCATCAATACCGGGACGACGATCGTCACGTTCCTGATGGTGTTCCTGCTGCAGCGAAACCAGAACCGCGACAGTGTCGCGATGCACCTGAAGCTCGACGAACTCGTGGCCGTCACGCACGCGGCGAGCGACCGGCTGATCGGGATCGAGGACGCGTCGGAGGAGGAGTTGCGCGCGATGGCGCAGACCTACCTCGACATGGCGAAGCGGGTGGCCGCCGGGGACGGTAATCCGGATGGCGACCGCGAGCCGGCGGAACCTTCGCCGGAATCCTGACGGACGTGTCGCTGCACGGCTGCACACGATCGGCTCGCGGCCGGCGGACGATTTTTCAACCGCTTGTCATTTCTGTCCATGCGGCACGGCGTGCAGCGCATTCGCGCGATGAGCGCATCGTGGCGTGCCGTCCGCTGCCGTCCGCTGCCGGGCGGAACGCGCGAAGCGGGCGGCATCCAGCACGCGCGTGCGGCCGAAGCGTTTCGACGCGATGTCCGGCAACGGCGCTGCCGACGGTGTGCAGTCAGGCATGCTTCCGGCAAAAACGTTTGCGGAATTCCACCGTCTCGAACGCCGCCTGTACGAGTCGATCCCCCCGCCAGGCAAGGTTACTCGACATTTCATTACAAAATATTACCGATGTCGCCGCGTATCGTTCCCTACAATTTCGCTTCCTGATGCGCGCGCATGATGCGCCGCGATTTCGTCCGTCATGCGGACGGTGACAGGCAACTGACGGGAAGGCGACATGATGCCGTGGCAAGTCGTGCAGAGTCTCGAAGCGCTCACGAACGCAATCGAAGCCGCTGTGGCGCGGGCCGACTGGGCCGAGGCCGTCCGGGCCGCCGAAACGCGTTCGCGGTTCGTGCTTGCGCTGGCGCCCGATCAGCCGGACGAGGTCGTGTCGGCGCTCGGGAGAATGCAGGAGACCGATGTCCGGATCTCCATCGTCGCACGCGAAACGTTGCAGGCGCTCGTCGCCGAGGGCTGGGCGGCGTTGCACGAAACGCGGGCGGCGACGCATGCGTTGCAGGCCGGGCAGCGCGCGCTCGACGCGGACGCTGCGGCATCGCGATGCGCGCCCCGCGCCGACACGCGATTCCCGCTCCGTCATTGAGCGCGACGCAGATATCCGCTTTCTTGGGTGGCAGGGATGAGATTCAGAAAACGTACCGCCTACGTCGATGCCACACGATGGTTCGTCGATGGCGACCATGACCGGGTGGCGCGGCGTCACGGCATGTGGGCAGTCGCGACGCCGGAAGGCTGGCGTCCGGTGAAGCCGGGCGACTGGATTCTGCTCGACGAAAGCGGGAACTGCTGGCCGATGGACAACGGTCTCTTCCTGCGCTTTTACGAACCGGCCGTGGACTGACGTGACCGACGGACCACGCTCGCCTATCGGCGCTTGCGCGAAAACAGCAACGAATCGGCGTCGTTGAAGCGGATACGCTGCGGCTCGCCATAACCCGCTTTCTCCGCGACGCGAATCGACGCAACGTTGGTCGGCTTGATCACGCATACGCTGCGCTCGAACCGCTGCTGTCCGTCGAGCCACGCAAGCGCGGCCGCGAGCGCCTCGGTCGCGTAGCCCTTGCCGTGCGCCCACGTCGCGAGGGCCCAGCCGGCTTCCGGCACGCCGCGAATCGACGGCTCGATGAGCCGGTGGAAATCGGCGAAGCCGAGGTCGCCGACATAGCGGCCCGACGCCTTCTCGCGAATCGCCCAGTAGCCATAACCCAGCAGCGGCCACAGCCCGCGATACGCGAGCATGCGCATCCACGAGTCGCGCGGCGCGGACGGCTCGCCGTTGAAGATGTGCTCGACGACCTTGGGCTCGGCCCACATCGTGGCGAGCGCATCGAAGTCGCCGAGCGGATGGCCTTCGAGGATGAGGCGCGGCGTGTCGAGAACGGGCGGGGAAGAGACTGGCGGCATCGTGGTTTCCGGAAAGAAGGGGGCGCATGGGACGGCCGGGCCGTCGGCACGTCGATGCCGCGCTGGTCGGGGCCCGTTCACGCGCTCGCCGGCAGGTCGGGCGGCGGTGTTGGTCGGTGAGCGGCGGCGTGTGATCGGCGGTACGCGAGCGCGGCACGCTGCGAGCGGGCAGGTCCATTTCGGCAAGACAGGGCGCGGGAATGATAGCAAAACCCTTGTCGCGGCGGGCGTCGCATCCGGCGGCCTCCGCCGGCTGCGAGTGACGCCGGTGCATCGACGGCGTCGAACCGGAAACGTGCGCGATTGCAGCGGCTGACCGCGCGATAATCGGACTTTCATGCGGCGCACGCCGCACTTCCGATGTGCGTTCTCCCCTCGACATGACACTCGAATCCGACTGGCTGAGCCGCTTCATGGCGCTCGTCACGGTCACCGGAAAGCTCGAAATCCGCTGCGCGTTCGGCGCGCCGTGGGCGGTCACGTATGAACGATCGCCTGCGTGCGAGATTCCGTATCACGTGGTGCTGCGCGGCCGCGCGATCCTCGAGAATCCCGACGACGGCTCCGTGCGCGAACTCGGCGGCGGCGATCTCGTGCTGTTGCCGCACGGTTCCCCGCATGTGCTCCACGACGGCAGCGGGTTGCCGCCGGTGCCGGCGGTCAAGCGGCCTGGCGGTCACGTCTTCATCGGCGAGAACGCGGGCACCGGCGAGCGGCTGGACATGCTGTGCGGGCGTTTCGTGGTCGCGCCGCCGCACGACCGGCTGATCCGGCGCCACCTGCCGGCCGATCTCGTCGTGCGCGCTGTGGCGGACAGCCGCACGGCGGACGCGCTGGCCGCCACCGCGCGGCTGACCGCCCTCGTGGAGCTGATGCGCGCGGAATCGCTCGAGCAGCAACTCGGCGGTCTCGCGATCCTCGACGCGCTGTCGGCGGCGCTGTTCGCGCTCGCGCTGCGCGCGATCAGCGAATCGGGGCAGGCGCCGACCGGCCTGCTGGCGCTGGCCGGCCAGCCGCGCCTCGCGCCCGCGATCGTCGCGATGCTCGACGATCCGGCAAGGCCGTGGACGCTGCCCGAACTGGCCGCGCTGTGCAGCATGTCGCGCGCGACCTTCATGCGTCATTTCCAGTCGACACTCGGGCACTCGGCCGCCGATCTGCTGACGGATATCCGGATGAGCCTCGCCGCGAATGCGCTGCGCCGGCCGTCGGCCAGCACGGAGGCCGTGTCGGCCGACGTCGGTTATCAGTCGGTGGCTGCGTTTCGCCGCGTGTTCACGCGCTGGGCGGGGATGACGCCAGGTGAATGGCGGCGCCAGTCGTTCGGTGGTCCGCGCGATGCGGCGGCATCGGACGACGGCGTGGCCGGCGATGCGGAGTAAATGCGAAGGAGGCGGCGCCTGCTGCGGTTCGATGCAATCGCAGGCGGATCAGCCAGATGTCGGCGCACGGTTCGATGCCGGGCCCATTGCTACGGTTGTCCGGCCCGACGAACCACTCGACGAACAGCGCGGCACCTTGGATTTTCCGATCCCCCAGGCAGCACCGTGGCCGTCCTCCGGGCGGCACGCCCGCCGCGGCAATGGAGCCGGCGACGGGCGCGATCGAAACGGCAGCGGTACCGCATGCCGTCCCGATGCTCTTGCAGCCGCGCGACTTACTTCACAGGCGGGAAATCGACGACCGTGTCGTTGATGCGGTTGAACGTGTTGGTGAAGATCGTCAGCGCGATCGCGAGCGAGATTTCCGCGAGTTGCGTGTCCGTGTAGCCGGCGTCGCGGATCGCCGCGAATTCGTCGTCGGTGATCGTGCCGCTCGTCCGTTGCAGGTTCAGCACGAAACGGATCAGTGCGTCGCGCTTCGCGTCGCCGGTGTTCGGCTCGCGCGAACGGATCGCGCGCAGTGCGTCGGCCGACAGGCCGCTCATCTTGCCGAGCAGGTTGTGCGCGGCGACGCAGTAGTCACACCCGGTATCGGCGCTGACGAGCAGCTTGATCGTTTCGAGATCCTGCCGGGTCAGCGTGCCGCCGGCGAGCACGCCTTCGGCGTCGAGCACGGCCGCGAGCGCGTTCGGCGCGAGATGGCCGACGGCGGCGAACAGGTTGGGGACAGTGCCGCCGGCGACCTTGCGGACTTGTGCGTACACGTCGGCGGTTGCGCCGGTGGCGGTTTCGATGGCGGGGATGGCGATGCGGCTCATGACTGGCTCCTTGATCGGAAAGTTGACGCCCGTTCGTTCGGGGTGACTCCACTTTAGAAGCGCAGGGCGATCCTCATAAGGCGCAAAATCGCCATTGTGATGCTCAAAAGGATCAAGTCGATCCGCCGCCGCCGGCGGTCTACTTCCGGCTTTTCAGGAAGGTCCGCCCTTCGGCCGTGATCGACGCGCCGGAGCGGCCGTGTGCGGAATGGCTGACGAAGCCCGCGCTGACGAGTTCCCGCGCGATCGACCAGCCGAGCGCGGGCGCATCGCGCCCGTAGCGGACGTCGGCGAGGCGCTCGAGCGCCCAGATGGCGGAGGCCGACAGGTTCGGGGTGTTGGACGTGAAGTTGTCGCTCATCGCTTCCTCGTGAAAAGGGGATTCGGGGTGGGCGGGATGCCGTGACGCCGGGTGGTGCGCGAATCAGCGCGCTTGCAGCACGGGCAGCAGCGCCTGCAGCGCCGCCTCCTCGTCGGGGCCGATGGCCAGCACTTGCGCGGACGTGCCGGCGTGCACCTGCAGCGCTGCGACGGCGGCGCTGTCCTTTGCGTTGCTGCTGATCCCGTTCGCGATCAGCAGGATGTCGCTGTCGAAGCCGCGCGCCGCGTCGACGGCTGCTTTTCGTGCGGCGCCGCCGCGGTTGCGGTTCCACGCGGGGCCGATTTCAACGTACACGACGGTTGCCACGATGTCGGAAAGCCTCTGAACGGAGAATCGGTGTGCGGTGCCGGGCCGGCGCTGCGCCTGGCGCGCGTGAAACACGCTTTCCCGCGGAACCCGGAGAAGCCGGCGGCGAGGCCGGGGTGTGTGCATCCTGCGTGGATGTGCCGGCATTCTCGGGGAAACGGGTTGCAAATCCGGCGAACGGCACGAAAGCGGTGATTATAATACAGCGGTCAAGATATGTGAATTGCATTATAATGCCGTGTGCGCCGACGGCGGTCCGCCGATCCGTCGGCGCGTGCCGTCAGGCCGGCCGGGCGACGCTGCCAGCGCGCCCGGCATTTTTATCGACGACCCAACTCATCCCGAATGGAAGCTGCAATGAACGCCGCCCCCGCCTGCCCGCAATGCGCGATGGAAAACACTTACCCGGACGGCACGCTGACCGTATGCGCGGACTGCGGCCATGAATGGTCGGCCGGTGCCGGCGCCGAAACCGGTGACGAGCCGGCCGGCGACGTCGTCAAGGACGCGAACGGCAACGTGCTGTCGGATGGCGATTCGGTCGTGCTGATCAAGGACTTGCGCGTGAAGGGCTCGTCGATCACGCTGAAGATGGGTACCAAGGTCAAGAGCATCCGGCTCGTCGGCGGCGATCACGAGGTCGACTGCAAGACCGACATGGGCGGCTTCATGCTGAAGGCCTGCTACCTGAAGAAGGTCTGAGTGCACCCGCGCCAATCGACTGCTTGATCGACTTCCCCCCATGGCCGAGGAACGATTTTCCTACGATGCGTTCGTCAGGTTCCTGGCGACGCCGCTGAACGATGGCCGGCCTTTCGTGCTGGAGACGCAGCACGCGCTTTCGCTCCATTTCGACCATTTCGGCACACAGAGCTTCATGTCGCTCCGGGATCCGGGCCGGCTCGAGCTCGGCTATACACGCGTGATGATGGGCTTTCTGCTGCTGCAGCCGGAGCCCGCGCACATCTGCATGCTCGGGCTCGGCGGCGGTTCGCTGGCGAAGTACTGCTACCGGCACCTGCCCGGTGCGGCGATCGACGCGGTCGAGATCAACCCGGACGTGATCGCGCTGCGGGACGTATTCAGGATTCCTGCCGATGACGGCCGGTTCAAGGTGGTGTGCGCCGACGCCGCGGATCACCTGGAAAGGGCGGAGGTCCGGACGGACGTGATCCTGCACGACGCGTTCGTCGCGGACGGCATGCGTGGCCGGTGCACGGGTGCCGCATTCCTCGCTGCGTGCCGGGCGCGCCTGAGTGATACCGGCGTACTGGCGATCAACTTCATGGACGACGATCCGGCGTTGCCGCAACATCTCGAGCAACTGCGAGCGGTGTTCGGTGCGTCGTATACGCTGGTGCCGTGCGGCGACGACAACAACTACATCGCGTTTGCGTGGAAGGGCGGCCAGCGGCTGCCGTCACTCCGCATCCTGCTCGAACGCGCACTTGCGTGCGCACAGGCCGGCGAGCTCAAGCTGGGAGCCACGGCGAGACGCATGAAGGCCGGGGAGTGCATCGAGCCGCAGCGGCTGGTGCAGCGTACGCAGCCTCCGGGGCGGTGGGAGATCGGCGCGTAGGCGTTGAGCGGCTTTTAAGCGCCGCCGCGTGCGTGGCCGGTGCGGTCGCGCTTCGCTTACTTCACGCGCTTGCCGAGCGCGCTCTTGGTCTTGTACGTCACGCCGTGACGGTCGAGATACTCGCGGATCAGTTGCCGCACGACTTGCGAAGGCGTGAGATCCTGCTCTGCGCAGAGCATCTCGAATGCTTCCTTCTTCGCGGGATCGATCAGGACGGTCAGGCGGGCGGTTTTTGTTTCCATTGCGGGCGAGGGTGGTCGGTATGTTAATCAAATTATAATCGATGAGCCTTCGGCGCTACTACCGGGCACGCGGGGAAGCGTGGGGAAACGCGGCCGGGTGCGCACTCAGCGCTTGCTGCGGACCAGCGCGAGCAGGTCGTCGATCACCGGTACGATCGCCAGCGTGACGAGCACCGCGGCGAGCGGCACGGTCGATACGTAGCCGACATGCTTGAAGCCGATTGCGCCGGCCAGGCCGCCGATGAAGAACGACGAAAGCATCGTTGCGTGAATCCGCAGCTTCGAGCGGTTGGCGATCACCGCATGCGCGTCGACGTCGATCGCCGACCGGTTCCAGTAGAACAGCTTCCCGAGTTCGATGCCGAGGTCGGTCACGATGCCGGTCATGTGTGTGGTGCGGATCTCCGCGCCCGACAGCTTCGTGATCGTCGCGTTCTGAAGCCCCATGATGAAGCACAGCAGCGTCACGGTCACCGGCACGAAGAAGGTTTCCCACAGCGCGAGATGGCTGCCGAGCAGCCCGAACAGAAGCAGCAGCGCGGCCTCGACCAGCAGCGGCAGCATGAACTGGCTGTGCAGGCCGCGACGGCGGCCCCAGTTGACGAGGATCGCCGAGCAGCTGGCACCGATCAGGAACGACCCCAGCGAGCTGATGCCGGCCAGCGCGAGCCGCACGTCGCCGAGCGCCGTCTGGTCGGCGATCGCCGATACGATGCCGCTCATGTGCGACGTGTATTGCTTGACCGCGAGGAAGCCGCCGGCATTGGCCGCGCCGGCGACGAACGCCAGCGAAAACCCGAGCTGACGGTTTGCGGTCGCGCTGCGGTGTTTTCCCGTCAGGTTTCGAAAGTACTGCGCTGGCATGGTGGCTTCGCTCAATCGCCGCGGATCGCGGGCACGGACATGAAAACCGGCGCCGGGTGGCAGGGCGGGAACGCCGCATGCGTACGGGTGCCGGGTCTCTTGAATCATGTGATGGACATGATAATGTCATTATCATACTCTGTCAGCCGTATGGGGCTGACAGTACAATGTCGTGCTGCGCGGGCCGGCCGCGTCGTCGCTGCCGCATTGCCGTGCCGCCCGCATTCGCGATCACTTCTGCCCACCGCTTCATGACCCCGATCAAGTTCATCCTTCGCTACACTGCGATCCCGTTCACGGCCATCGTGGCCGTGGTGATCTGGACAGTCATACCATCGTCGAAAGAGATCGATGCGAGACAATATGCGGCGCTGTCGCGTGCGTACGCGAGTTTCCCGCTGCCGTTCCGGCGCGAGATCTCGGAAACGATGGACCACGGCCGGATCAACGACCGGCGCTACCAGGCGCTCGTGCGCGATTCGCTGGGCAACGGCGTCGCGCTGGACTGGCCGGCGTCGGGCGTCGGCGCGCTCGCCGACGAGCGGCAAAAACTGGCCGAACTGATTCAGGCCGATTCAGATCTTCAAGGGCATCACCAATGAAAACTCTGCTGGTTTCCGTGGCATTCGCGATGATCATCGCGAGCCTGATCTTCGCGCTGTATTTCATGAATCACGATCGCGGCAAGTCCAAGCGGATGGCATGGTCGCTCGCGGCACGCGTCGGGCTGTCGGTCACGCTGTTCCTGTCGCTGCTGATCGCTTACAAGCTGGGCTGGATCGAGCCGACGGGGTTGCCGATCGGCCGCTGAACGACGGGTGCCCCGTTGCAGGCGGGGCGTTCGCGGAAATTCGCGTTTTTTCGAGGCGAGTGACGATGCGATTGCGTACGCGACGTCATGGGCGGAGGGATGGCCAGGCCGTTCAATCCGGCTGAAGGCAAAGGGGCGGCGGCGCAACTGCGGCTCGAGCTTCGGGCATCGTGGATGCGTTACCGCCTGGGGTGCTTCATTTCCTCGGCTTCCATCGCGGCGAGTCGTTCTTCACTTGCGGATACGGACTCCATGGCTTCGTCGATCGAGGCCAATGCATGTTCGCAGGCCAGTTTCACTTCTTCGACGGTAGCCTCTGGCGTCTCGTCGTCGCTTGGCGGAGGGGAAAGCATGTCTCCGAGCATCATCGCCAACTCAGGGGTGTCCCACGCTTCGCCCTTTCGCGCCTTCTTCTTTATATAGTGCCGGATTTCCGCGTCCTGCTCGGGCGAGAGTGGAAGGTGTCGAAACGTGTTGCCTGGGTTGGCGTCGATCATGATGGTGCTCCCGGGATTGCTCCCTGCAATGCGCGTGCACCCGGAAAAAGAGGGGGCGAAGAAGGCGTCGGCTCTTACTTTCGGGAGCGTGCATCGTGAATGCGTTCGAGGCGGGCCAGGAGTTCGTCCACCTGGAGCGAGAGAACCTTGTTGCGCACGGATTGCGTGCGAAGCTTGTTGAGCTTGACTCTCCAGTACGCTGGATCGTTGACGGTCGATCTGTTGATGAACGCGTGTTGCGCTTGCTCAAGCAGCCCGATCGATCGTCTGATATGGGCCAACTCGTGTGCCGCGTCGCAGTACCCGCTCATGTTTTTCGCCTTCTGATTATGATTTTCACCCTGACTTGCTGCACGGCGAGCGCACGTGCGCTCACTCCAAAGGCGATGCTGGAGTCAATGTCGGGCAGCACCACGGCTGCACGGCGTGACGGGCGTACTGATCATCCTTCTTGCGGCTGCGAGGCGGCCGGCTTGCCGCCTGCGTCGTCCGGCCACCGCAATTCATGCCGGAGGGCGAGAGGGCGACGCAAGCGGCCCTCTGGCCGGCACGGCGTGCACGATGTTCCTAGAACATTTTGCGGGGCGGCATCAGGCGTTTCGTCCGCAAGCGCTGCCTGGCAACGGCACTGGCCTTTTTCCGCTTGCGCTCCGTCGTGGGCTTTTCGTAGCTGGTACGACTGCGCAACTCCCGAATCAACCCGGTCTTCTCGATACTGCGCCGGAATCGTCGCAGCGCGACATCGATCGGCTCGTTGATCTTCAGTGTGATGGTTGTCATGTAACTCCTGGTTGAAAACGGTCGACAGGAAATCTAGCCGAGTCGTGTCATGACGGTGCTTGCGATCTCGTCGGATTCGAATTCCGAATACCCGGCTCCGATTGAAAACGCACGCACGGCCGCGAACATCTGCAGCTCCTGTTGATGACATAGCGCGGAATGGGTCATTCCAGCGGGCAGGACAGCGTCGCTCCGCGTGACCTTGCACCCTCTGATCAGGTCAAGAAGTTCGTCGACGATCATTTCGTCCTCCAAATTGCTGGAAAGTTGCTTTGCCATCGTGTGTCGCGTCAGACGGCGCTCGAAAAGAAGCCCTGCTTTTCGCGATTTTCGTCGATGACACTCTCGGCATAGCGCAATGACGCACGACGTGCGTCACCGGCGGTATCGAACGGACTGTCGTCGAGAAGCCTGAACGTCTGGCTCTGCGTCAGCGTATCGGTGGTGCCGCGAAGACAAATCTTGACCGCTGCGTCGAAGCCGGCATCGTAGTTATGCGGGTTGCCATCCAACGCAGGCACGTGTGGGTAAATCAGTGGATAGATCTCGAATCCACGGTAAATATGCATGCTCATCATGAACTCCTGGCGATCGATTGCGGCGACTCGCAAGGACGAGCGTATTCAGCCAGCATCGCCTGATGCTTGGCGCGGCGGGTCGGTGTGAAAGGGACAAACGTTGCGAGCGAGGCAGTACGCGACGCAACACGGTGGCGGGTGGAGGGCGAGCGGGCAAACAGCAAACGGGCGCTCGAATGAAACCATCATACGCGCATCGTCGAGCGGGTGTCCATCTTATTTCGACCGCGACAAGGCAACTGCCTCGACAACCAGTCGACGCCGACCATTCATGCCTCGTACGGAAAACGAAACTTTTCCCCATTTAGCGGCATGGGGCAGGGGGATATGCACCTGATGTTGCTTGCCGAAATTGTGACAGCCGTCGAATCGACAGGGGGCCCGCGTCTGGACGTCAATGCGAAGGCAGTGTCAGCCGCCAGCCGACGCACGCCGTTCCGTGATGCGAGCGGTAAGCCGGCGCGATCATTCGATTGGCGTTCGACGAAACGGGACTCGGCACATAGCGCGCATGCCACTGCAGGCGGGCGTAGACAAAGACGGGGTTGCCACCGTTTGCGAAGCAATGATGTCAATTCGCCAGTCGTCGTCGGTCGACAGGTGCGGAACCCTGGTGAATTCACGCGATTGCCCGCCACGCACTGAAGTTGCCACCGGGGGAGGCTATGCAAAGGCGTCTGCCAACTTTCGACAGGGTCGTCACGACGGGGACGCTCGTGGTCGCGCGTTGTGTCGATTGCGAGTTTTATCTGATAACAATGCTATTGTGATAATTAGACTTATCCCGATGATGTTGATCGGAGTGAATCCCATCGGCGGATGGCAGCATCACTGGCGTGACTGAAACGGGTTCTGGGGCGCCAGCAGAGGCCGTAGTGGCGGGCGATGACGCTAGCCGCCCGCCCCGCCCGTGATGTCATGTCGATAGGCACGGGGAGAGCAACCCGCGATGCGCTTGAACGCATGTCCGAACGCGCTATCCGAGTCGTAGCCGAGCATTTGCGCAATTGCCGATATCGATGCGTTCGAGCGTCGCAGTTCCCGCATCGCGAGCTGCACGCGCCAGCGCAGTACGTACTCGAGCGGCCCGAATCCCAGCCGCCGCTTGAAGTGCAGCGCGAACGTCGACCGCGATACGTGGCAGCAGGTCGCGAGTTCGTCGACTGTCCAGCGTCGCGCGGGCTCCGCATGAATGGCGACAAGCGCCGTGCTCACCCGGGAATCCGCGAACCCGGCGAGCCATCCGACATCGCTGTTCGCGCCGTCGTCCACGTAGCGGCGCAGGATCTCGACCAGCATCATGTGGCCGAGATGCCGAACCATCAGCGACGCCCCCGGCGATGGTTTGCCGAACTCATGTGCGAGCCGCTGCAGCGCCCAGCGCAACACCGCCGCTTGTTCGGAGTCGCCGCTCACGACCACCACGGGCGGCAGGCTGCCAAGCAGCAGCGGCATGCCTTCCTCGTACGAGAAGCGGCCGCCGATCAGAAAGCAGTTCGCCGGTTCGCCATAGTGCGCGATGCCGTGTTCGACGTTCCGGTACACGTCGGCGGCGGGGACCGGCGTCACAGATGGATCGCTCGCCAGCGAAAATGCCCGCGGCGATGCGAGCAGGAAGCAGTCTCCCGTGCGCAGCCGGATCGGCGCCCCGGCGCCGTCGACGGTCAGCCAGCAGCTTCCCTCGACAACCGCATTGAACTTGATTCCCTCGGGCGGGGGAATGGCAACCGCCCACTGGCCGCCCGCTCTCAGGCCGGTGAAATACGAGTCGCGCGTTTCCAGCAGCGACAGCACTTCCGACAGGGGATCCACGTTCACGCTCCGGACGATCTCGACGAAAAATCGGATTCTATTGCATTCACAGTCCGGGGGCGCCGCCGGAAAATGGCCTCGTGCAGTGACGCGACCGACAGGCGGGCGCGTGCTTCACGCATCGTTCCAGGAGCCTTCGATGACGAGCAGGCAACACCCCCTTCATTCCGGATTCGGCGCAGCGTCGACGGCAAGCGACGTACTGGCCGATCTCGACCTTCGTGGCAAGACCGCCATCGTCACGGGCGGCCATTCGGGCCTCGGCCTGGAAACGACGCGCGCACTGGCGCAAGCCGGTGCGACCGTTGTTGTCGGCGCACGGCACGTCGATGCCGCACGCGAAGCAACGCGCGGCATCGACGGTGTGGAGATTGCGGCACTCGACCTCGCCGATCTCGCGAGCGTGGCCACGTTCGCGGCGCGGTTCGTCGATGCGCGGCGCGACGTGGACATCGTCATCAACAGCGCGGGCATCATGGCGTGCCCGGAGACGCGCGTCGGCGATGGCCGGGAAGCGCAGATGGCCGTCAATCATCTTGGCCATTACGCACTCGTCAACGGGCTGTGGCCCGTGCTTGCGCACGGCGGCGGCGCCCGCGTGGTCGCAGTGTCGTCGCTCGGGCACCGGCTGTCGCCGATTCGCTGGGATGACGTCCAGTTCGCATACGGCTACGACAAATGGCTCGCGTACGGGCAGTCGAAGACCGCCAACGCGCTGTTTGCGGTGCAGCTCGACGCGCTGGGCGCCCCGTTCGGTGTCCGCGCCTATTCGCTGCATCCGGGCAAGATCGCGACGCCGCTGCAGCGTCATCTGACACGTGAAGAGATGATGGCGCAGGGCTGGGTGGACGAGCACGGTGTGCCGGTCGACCCGACTTTCAAGACGCCGGCCCAGGGTGCCGCAACCCAGGTATGGGCGGCAACGTCGCCGCGCCTTGCGGCGATCGGCGGTATCTATTGCGAGGATTGCGACGTCGCGGTCGTCACGCAGGGAAACGAGGAGTTCGGCGTGCGGCCGCATGCGATCGATCCGGATGAGGCGGCGCGTCTGTGGGCGTGGTCCGCGAAGCTGACCGGAATCGATGCCTTTGCGGCGAGCCGTTGACGGCCGGGCGCGTACGAAGGAGGGCACAGGCACCGGCGGAGACAGGGCATGCGGCCGGCGCGAGATCCGCGCGCGGCCATTTAGTCAGGCGTCGCGCGAAGCGCGCGGCTCATCTCCGCGATCGGTATCGCGGAAAGCGAGTCGGGGTTCGAGACAAGTGCATCGAAGGTTGATGCGAGTTGGCCGATCGCGAAGCTTGAGAGGGCGATTGATTCCAGTCAAGAGGGGGCAGTTCGCGGCGGCCGATCACTGTGCATAAGTCAGAGGGCGGTAAGCAAGATCAGGCCGATGGTCGCATCCGCCGTGTCAACCGGGTCAGGTTCCGACGCCACCACGGTGCGCCGGCGCCCGATCGGGCGATCGCCCGTCGCGTATCCGTTCAAGTCGCTCGATCGCCTCAACGTGGCCTCAAACACGAATCGATCCGCTGCTGTCTGCCGATCCGAGGTGGATCGAGTCGTCGCCGTACACGAAACACATGGGTTCGACGCATTGTCGCGATCGAAACCGGCGAAGCGGCCCGCCGTTACCGGGCCGCGACGACGATTGCCCTACTTCACGGGGGTGAGGACCGGTGCGCCTTTGTTCTTGATCAGGAACACGACGAATTTTGCCGGCTTCGTGCTGCTGGCATTTCGCCCGACCGTGTGGACGTCCTCCGGGCCTTCGTGGAACGTGTCGCCGGCATGGAGCGTGACCTCCTTGCCGCCGTTCAGGCCCATCACGATGCTGCCGTCGAGCACGTAGACGAAGGCGTGCGCGTCGTGACGATGAACGGGGTCGACGCTGCCGGGCGGATAGTCCACGACGATCATCTGGACTTCCTTGCCCGGATACTCGGGCAACGGCTCCGTGGTCAGCGGCGTGACCTTCGCGTGCGGTGCGGCGACGGCGGGCTGAACGGCCATCAGCAGCGACGATACCAGCGGCGCGAGTACGAGCATGATGCGTTTCATGTCGTCACTCCAGGTTGGCCTTGTCGAGCCCGAACATCTTGTCGAACGATCCCGGCACGATGCGGAATGCGACATTCAGCCGGTTCCAGCTATTGATGGCGCCCACGAGGACGGTGAGATCCGACAATTCCTGCTCGGAATAGTGTTCCCGAACGCGCGCGTAGAGGTCGTCCGGCACGCCATGCGCGGGGAGGCGGGTCAGTACCTCGGTCCATTCCAGCGCGGCGCGCTCGCGGGGTGAAAACAGCGTCGATTCGAGCCAGATCGCGACGTGGTGCAGGCGCAATTCACGCTCGCCATGAATCTTTGCCATCTTGATGTGCATGTCGACGCAGAATGCGCAGCCGTTGAGCTGCGATGCCCGGATCTCGACGAGCTCGCGCACCGGCGCCTCGATCGTCGTCTTCTGAAACAGGCCGTCCAGCTCGATGAGCTTCCTGGTCAGTTCCGGCGATTGCTGAAAGTAGTTGATACGTTGCGTCATGATCTGTTCTCCTGATCGGTTGATGCGGTGCCGCCGGCGCGTCGGATGGCGATTCGCCGCAGCACCTGCCCGGCAACCATCGTAATCGTGCGCCCCGGGGGCCAGTAGTACCGGCAAGGTGCGCACGCTGTTGCCGCTTCCGCACCAGTCGCTCATCATGCCGACACGGCGATGAAGCCACATATGCCTTGTCGTGCCATCTTCGTATAAGGACAGAGACGTTCCGTGTCGCGCACGAGGCCTTCCGCGACGGGCAACTCGACACCCGGCATGCGGACGGTGACGTTGGCAACCAGCGCATATCCGCCATCTACCGGATCGCGGCCGAACGAGACTTCGACGGTGACGGTCGTTTCCCGGATATCGACCCGCGCGCGTTGCGCCAGCAGGCTCAGCGCGCCGTGAAAGCATGCGGCGTAACCGGCGGCAAATAGCTGCTCGGGATTGGTGCCGCCGCCCGGACCGCCAAGTTCGACAGGTACGCGCAGATCGAGGGCGAGACTGCCGTCGTCGGATTTCGCGACGCCCGATGCACGGCCGTGCCTGGATGTACCGCCAGAGACCGTGACCGTGGTCGTGTAGAGCGGGGCGAATTCCTTCCCGCGGTATTTGTCGAGCAGTGTCAGCGGCGGAGGTTGCAACCTCTCGTTCTCCATATGCCTCCCGGTTGCTGGTATGGCCAACGCGAACGTCTCTCGTACCTTGCGTATCGAGGCGCTGCGTTGTTCTTCGAAGCGAATCAGCGCAACGGCGCAGCGCTTGCCTGCCAGTCAATCCCCACGAGCGCCATCCCGTCGATGGATCACACGTACTTGCATGCTAGGCAAAGACGAGCCGACGCACCAGACCGACTCGGGATGCATGGTGTTGCCCGTTCCGCACCAATGCAGTCGATGGAAGGGGGGAGCGTGCGGGGCGGCCAGACCCTGGTTCAGAAACCGGGCCGCTCGATCAGATGTCCCGCGTGCGCGGGATGACGACCGCCTGACCGTGCAGTGTGCCGTCGGCGTCGAGTAGTTGCCACAGCGTGGCTTCCTCGATCATGAAGCGCTGGCCTGACTTGGTGACCCGCACGCCCTTGTAGCCCGCTTCGTAGCCGAGCCGCTGTACGCGTGCGAGGAATTGCTGCCGCTCCTCGCGATTCGGGGCCTCGGCTGAAAGTCGGGACGGCAGTCGGGTGATTTCATCCCAGCTGTACCCGAACCGGCGCTGCGCGGCCTTGTTGCCGTAAATAAAGACGGGGTCGGGATCGGTGTTGTGCGCGAGTACCGCGAACGGCGCATGCTCATAGAGCCATTCGGTAGCTTCGTCCACGTGCATGGCCTGAGGCACCAGGGGGCGGCCAAGCAGCCGGGCGTAGCTGTCGGCAAGGAGCTGATAGAACGCTGGATTGCTGTGGAGTGGAATCATCTGGAACATCTCGACGGAGATCGTGGGCCCGTCTGCGCGACTGTGTGGGTGCTTACGATACAGCATCCGCAGACTACTATTCCTGGTTAAATGATTTCCGCAACACGGACGATGACCCACGCCGCCGGAACGAGCGCCGCCTGAGCGCACAGCGTGCCGAGAACCCGCGCACCGGCGAGCGTCGTGATGGCCCGCCGAAAGCTGTTTTCCGATATCCGGCCCTCGATGACATCGTCGGTCATGACGGAAACCTGCGGGTCGATGACGACGGCCAGCACCACGGTCGCGAAGCCGTTGATGACGGACGACAGGTTCGCGCATGTCACCCTCAGGTCGGGTTTCAGGTAACCCGCATACAGCGACGCGAACACACCGACCGTCCAGATCGCCATGGCCGCCACGTTCAGCACGATGACTTTCCAGGACACGCCGGTGCTCGCGGTCAGCTGCGTGACGTTGTGGCGGGAAGGCAATCGTGCACCCACGCGAAGATAGTTGACGCCGGCGCGACTGCAGGCGTCCACCAGCAGCCGCGGAATCGAACGGTTCACCTGGAAATGTTCGACGGCGCGGCTGAAATAACGCTGGAAAGTCGGGATCAGGAAGGCGCCGGCAATGCTCGCCACGGTAGCGCTCAGCAGGAAGAGCCGGAAATCGGTGAGCAACCCGCTGCCCATCCGATGCGCAATATCCATTTCGACCCGCTTCGCGATGAACGGACCCTGAAAGGAATTGGCCGTCCGGGAAACCAGCGCGATGATCCCGAACAAGGAGAACGACAAGGCGATCCGGCGCGTTCGAACGCCGGCAATCCGCACCGCATAGGCCAGTGTCGCGATCACATGGATGACGAATGTAAGCCCGCAAATGATCCAAAGCTGACTGTCCATGCTGTGACGGCGCGTGTGGCGGAGGCATGAGTGTACCCGAGCAAAGTACCGGCCCGGTTGTCGCGAGGTGCGCAGTCGCGGGAGCGCAAGGCCCGGTTCGCCGACGATCGGGGCGGGGGATGCGCGAAGCCGGCGCAGCAAGAGTCGTGACGCCGATTTCGGCCGCCCGCCGCACGAGCCGGGCGATACGCGCTGCTTCGGCGCATGAGGGCGCCATGGCAGTCATTGCGTGAAAAACTGCTGCCCGGCGACGCCGATTGCCGTGTCGTTCATCGCGATCATCGGTTCCACGTCGAAGCCGGCGACACGCCATGCATCGATGCCGCCGGTGAGCGGCAAGGCGAGCTTGACGCCGGACAGCCGCAACTGCCTGGCCACCGATGCGGCAGACGCTTCGTGCGGACACGCGCAATAGATGACCAGCGTCCGGTTCGTTCCATAGCGCTCCATGATCTGGCGGGGCTGGTGTTCATCGGCGATCAGCGCGCCCGGAATGACAAACGGATCGCGCGTTCTCCCCTCGGCGGAACGGATATCGATCACGGCCGGCCGCGGCTTGTTCGCGAGCAGCGCATGCAATTCGGCCGCGCTGATCCGCGCGTTCCCGAGCGCATTTGCCATCATCTGCCTGCGGCAGTAGCCATACAGAAAGTACAGCACCGGGGCGATGCCGATCACGACGAGCGCTTGCCAGCCGAGACGGGCAACAGTCGCGAAGATCGCATCGATCTGCGACGCGAACAGTGTGCCGACGGCGAGGCCGATCGACGCCCACAGTGCTATGCCGGCGCAATCGTGCAGGACGAAGGCACGCACCCGGACGGCCATCGCACCGCAGAGCGGAACGGCAACGAGCGAAAGGCCGGGTACGAACCGTGCCACGACGAGCACGCGAACGCCCCAGCGTCCGAAAAAGCGCTCGGTCGTCGTGACGCACGCTTCGCGCGACGGCGACAGGCCGCAGACGGTGTGAAGCGTGCGCTTGCCGTACCGTTTGCCTCCCTGGAACCAGACCAGATCGCCGAGCAGGCCGCCGATCACGGCGGCACCCAGTATCGTCAGGAAATGCAGCAGCGTCGACGACCCGACATGCGCGACGAGCGCGGTGCCAGCACCTACCGTGATCAACGTCGGTATGGCAGGCAACGGGAGGCCGAGCGAAGACCCGAGCACGTTCAGGAATACGACCCATGTGCCGTACCGCGCGATCATTTCATGCGACATCATGATGCTCTCCTTGAGGCGTTTGCCGGCGCGACCAATGACGCGTGAAGACGCGACGCGGCGCAGATTTTCCGCGTGGTTTCGCGCGTTGCGCTTGCGGTGTCGTCCCTGTGCTCAGAAACGCATCGGGCAGCGTGTATGGCCACCGTCAGCGCCAAGCGTAGGCGATGTGGTCGCGCGGCAGTAGCGCCGCGAAGGACCTCACCATGTTGTCTCGGCGACAACAATCGACGAAAGGAGGATTGCCTGGAGCAGGAAACAGGCAGGGAACGCCGTGCGGCCCGAACGACGGCATCGACGGCGGCACGTGCAGCGTGTAGTCGCGTCGAGCGGCGTCGGAAAGGCGCTGGACGCCCTAAAGCGCAATGATCGTGCGGCTCGACGCTTCGCTTTCTTGTTCTCCGAGCATCGCCTTCAGGTCGCGCTCGATCGTGCTGCACAGCGTTGAAATGGGCACATCGTTCGCACCGCCTTCAAACGGGTTCTCGGTGCTTTCGCCCACCTGTTCGAGCGACGTATACATCCACGAAACGGCGACGCTGCACGGTACGACCAGCCATACCATGTTGCCGTGCATGAAGCCGCTCACGCTGTCGTTCAATCGATTGAATTCGTTCAGAAGGCCGAACGGAAGGGAAAGGCAAAAGAACCGCACGAACAGCGAGCTGACGGTCGCATACTGGCGCGGATAGGGGAAGTTTTTGAATCGCTCCGATCTCGACTGGAGATCGACGAAGTCCCCGATCGTCTTTTGAAGCTCCATGTAAAAGCTCGAATTCAGCTGGCCGGCCAGGTATAGCGTCTTGAGCGACGTACCTTGAAGACTCAGCACATACGTCGTGATGGAAGAAGATGCCAGCGCCTGCGCCGTTTCCGCGGGCGACAGGTATTGGGGCAGCAGTTCCCCGATGTCCTTTTCCCATTCGGGAACACGATAGAAGCGGCGGTACTCCGCGTTGTAGCGTCTGGTCGTGCTTTCCCAGATCCTCGGGCGACGCAGGTCGTATCGCAGCGCGGTCAGCCAGGCGAGGTGGCGGTATACCAGCTTTCGGGCAACCTCTTCGTCCGCGACGAAGTCGCGCGCAATTTGTCCTCAGCGGCGGCTCTTGCTCAGGATGTCGGTCCAGATTTCCAGCGCATCCGCTGCACGGTTGTACGTCTGGACGTTCTTGAAGCCGACGATGAACGACGTGGCGGTGCCGAGGAGCACCACGATCGTCAGGGGGATCGACAGCCACGTGATCGAAAAGAACTTGTACAGCACGACCGGAACGGAACCGAAAATGAGCAGCTCGTAGATCTTCCAGCGCGTCCAGATCAGGAATTCCGATAGCTTGTACGATCTTCCGAGATGCATTTCATTTGCCTCATCGACGATTCAGGTGGGTGACGAAGGGGGGCAGCAACGCACGAACTTCGCCGCACATCATGCCTGCGATCGATTCCGGTGACATGCGATCGATTGGTGCCGCGCAGGCAACATCGTGAGCACGGTTGCGGATCTACTGCGCGCGTCTGCATCGCCCTACGATGATTTCGCGCGGCGGATGGCCGCTGTCGACATCAAACGAGGGCAATGATCATGTCGCAGAAAATCCTGATAGTGGGGGCCGGTTTTGCCGGCGTGTGGGGCGCACTGGGCGCGGCTCGCGTGCTGGACGCCGCCGGCGTCACGAGTAGTGACGTTGAAATCACGCTGGTTTCCCCGAAGCCGGAATTGCAGATCCGGCCGCGGTTGTACGAAAGCGGGCCGCAGCACATGGCCGCGCCTCTGCTGCCGCTGCTCGATGCCGTCGGCGTGAAATTTCTCGAGGGCAGTGTCGAGGAGATCGACGTTCGCGAGAAGACGGTCGGTGTTGCTTGCGCCGACGGCGAGAAGCGCCAGATCGCGTACGACCGGCTGTTGCTGACCAGCGGCAGCAAGCTGAGCAGGCCGCCGGTGCCCGGGCTCGCGGAACACGCGTTCTCCGTCGATTGCATCGAGGACGCGGTCGCACTCGACGCGCACTTCGCGACGCTCGCGAAACTGCCGGAATCGCCGGCACGCAATACGGTCGCGGTGGTCGGCTGCGGCTTCACGGGCATCGAGGTCGCCACCGAGTTGCCCAAGCGATTGCGCGAGTGGTTTGGCCCGGATGCGAAGAGCCGTGTCGTCGTGATCGGCGCGCAGGACGACATCGGCCCCGATCTCGGGCCCAATCCTCGCCCGCACGTTGCTGAAGCCTTCGATTCGCTGGGCGTCGAAGCCGTGCTCGGTTCGCGTGTCGTGTCGATCGCGGCCGACGGGGTTCGCACCGCATCGGGCACGCATATCGAAGCGATGACCGTGATCTGGGCAGGCGGAATGCGCGCCAGCCCGCTGGCGGCGCAAGTCTCGTCGCATCTCGACGCGCTCGGACGTGTCGCGGTCACAGCCGATCTTCGGGTCGCCGACGCACCGCACGTATTCGTGGCGGGAGACGTGGCGCGGGCACGGTGCGACGACGACGGGCACGATGCATTGATGTCGTGCCAGCACGCGATCGTGATGGGGCAATTCGGCGGACACAACGTGGCCGCGGATCTGATCGGTTTGCCGACGCTCACGTACCGCCAGCCGTTCTATGCGACATGCGTCGACCTTGGCGAGTGGGGCGCTGTTTACTCGGAAGGCTGGGATCGGCAGATCAAGCTGACGCACGCGGAAGGAAAGGCGCGCAAGCAGATGATCAACACACAGTGGATCTACCCGCCGGCGCCGAATCGCACCGACGCGCTGGCAGCGGGTAATCCGCTGGCATCGTTCGGCTGATCGGTCGGCGCCCCGCGCGTGTCGCGAGATGCGCGGCGGGGCGTGCAGTCACGCGGCGGTTGAAGGACGTCGGCGACAAGACGCCGCCGCGGCACGCAAGGCGCCGATTCAGTCGACGACGGTCATGATGTTGACGGTGCCTTGCCGCGCCATCTTTGCATACGGGCACAGGCGCTCGGCGGTGCGGACCATTTCCTCCGCGACGCTGCGATCGACGCCCGGCATCCGCACCCGAACGTCGACGAGCAATGCAAAGCCACCGTCCATCGGATCGCGGCCGAACGACACCTGCACTTCCACGGCCGTATCGGGGGCCTCCATTTCGGCGCGTTTCCCGAGCAGATTGAGCGCGCCGTGGAAGCACGCGGCGAACCCTGCCGCGAACAACTGCTCCGGATTGGTCCCGTTGCCGGGCCCGCCGAACTCGGCGGGCAGGCGCAGATCGACCGCAAGATTGCCGTCGTCGGAGCGGGCCACGCCGGATGCGCGCCCGTGTCCCGTCTCGCCGCCGGAAACGGTGACGGTCGTCGTGTAAAGGGGTTGAAAGTCACGGCCCCGATACCTGTCGAGGAGAGACAGCGAGGGGGCCTGCAGCTTCTTGTCATCCATGATGCCTGCTCGAGTTCAGCGACGCGCTTCGACGGTCGAAACGTCTTGCGAAGGGGGCTGCACGCCCCACGCGAATTGCGTCTGCCGCGAAGGGTGGGTGTCGAGCGATCGTTTGACGAATACGGCAATCGCCCGGTGCAGCCTGATTCCTGGTTCGTCCACGAAAGAACGACGTGTCCATGCTAGAGGCGTGCACATGGCGGCGGTATAGCCGTTCAGGGCGATTGTCTGTTTCCCGTCGGACACCAATCCGGAACCCGGCGCGACGGGCGCAGCCGGGAATTTCCGTGCGTCAGCGGTCCAGGCACGCGCGCAGCGTGTGCGCGTGACGGTGCGCTTCGGCCGCATCGACGACGTTCGCGAACCCGATGACGAGCCCGCGCGGCGTCTGCTGCGTGTGGTTGTTCGTATACCAGATCGAGAGCGGCAGGATCGCAAGGCCCGCTTCGCGGGCGCGCGCGGCGACGGCGACGTCGTTGACCGGCCCGTCGGGCCCGTCCGGGAACCGCACCGCGAACTGGATTCCGCCGGGCGGCAGTTCGACGATCAGCCGCTCGCCGAATGCCTGCCGCAAGGCGTTCACGATCAGCGTGCGCCGTTCGCCGTACAGCGTACGCATCCGCTTCAGGTGCCGGGCAAAGTGCCCCTGTTCGATGAAATCCGCCAGGGCGGCCTGCAGCAGTGTCGGCGAGCCGGCATTCATGCTGCATGCGACGCGGTCGACACGCTCTATCGCGCGCTCGGGCACGACCGCGTAGGCGAGCCGCAAACCGGGATACATCGCCTTGCTGAAGGTACTGCAATAGATCACGTGATCCCGGCGGTCGAGACTCTTCAGCGCCTGCAGCGGGCGGCCGAGATAGCGAAACTCGCTGTCGTAGTCGTCCTCGA
>NZ_LDUL01000057.1:0-78402 GCF_001043615.1 Burkholderia sp. LK4 | reverse complement strand
GGGTGGCGGCGGGGGCGGCGGCTTGATCTCTTCGATGATTCGCGTCTCGATCGGCTGACGAATCACGTCCACGACCTTCGTCGCGAGACCGGTGAGCAATGCGTAGACGATCACCGCGTGCAATCCGACCACGAAGGCGATGCCGCCGACGCGCCGGACCGGTGGTTTGGGTTGTGCGTAGTTCATGTCCCGCGTGTCTCCTGCCTCGATATGAGCTGGGAGCCACGTTAAGACCCGGGCATTTCTGTTTCATATCGGCTTTGTATCTGCACTGATACAAAGGTTTTCTGGTTGGGCAGTGTTGCGACAGGACGCGCAAAACGAGACGGGGCGGCGTAAGCGGGCGACGCGCACGGGCGTCTCTTCGGGAAAATACCGGGCGGGTTATCCATGATGTGCATGCTCATCAGGCGTCCCGATTTCTCCGGCTGACCTTGTGGGGCAAGGTGCACGGGCAATTATTTCAAGGCTGCAACAAATCGTGCAAAAAGCCCTTATATTGACGGGCAATAATGCGTGCGGGGCACTTCTCATCGCCGCAACATCGGAGACAAGACGCCGTGAACAAAGCGATTCGTATTCTCGTCGTCGACGACGACTCGCAGATTCGCAGCCTGTTGTGCGACTGCCTTGCAGACTTCGGCATGACGACCGCGCAAGCCGGCACCGGTGCGGAAATGCATCTCGCGCTCGGGGAGGGGGGCTTCGATCTCGTGGTGCTCGACCTGATGCTGCCGGACGACGACGGCCTCAATCTCTGCCGCGAGATTCGGGCGACCTCGGAGATTCCGTTGATCATCCTGACCGCGCGCGGCGAGATGACCGACCGGATCGTCGGGCTGGAACTGGGTGCCGACGACTATATCGTCAAGCCGTTCGAGCCGCGCGAACTGGTCGCCCGCATCCAGACGATCCTGCGCCGCGTGCGCGCGCAAACGCAAGGCCGGACGAGGGCGCAGGAGGAAAGCCGCTTCGCCGGATGGCGGCTTCACCAGATCGGCCGCCACCTGATTGCTGCGGACAACACGGTCATTCCGTTGTCGAACGCGGAATTTCGCCTGCTCAATGCGTTCCTCGCCGCGCCGGGGCGTGTACTCAGCCGCGAATACCTGATGGATACCGCTCGCGGCAAGTCGATCGACACGTTCGACCGCAGCATCGACGTCCAGATATCACGCCTGCGTCAGAAGTTGCGCGAGGACATCAAGGAGCCGCGCCTGATTCGCACGATTCGCGGGGAAGGCTACATGCTTGATGTCGGTCATCGTTAGATAGGCATGCTGGTCATTGCCTTGGTCGCGGAACGGCGCTCGCCGCTTCACTGCGACGAAGACAACGCCATGTGATACTGGCACGCACGTCGCACCGGACGCGCTGCCGTGATCGGCACACGCTCCCGTCGCTGGACTTCAACGCAATATGCCTATCCTCAGGCTCTCTGCCATGACCGACTCGACCCATCACTATTACGAACCATCCCAAGGCCACGGCCTTCCGCACGATCCCTTGAACGCGATCATCGGCCCGCGCCCGATCGGCTGGATTTCATCGCGCGGCAGCGACGGTACGGTCAACCTCGCGCCCTACAGCTTTTTCAACGCATTCAACTATCATCCGCCGATCATCGGTTTTTCGAGCATCTCTGCCAAGGACAGCCTGCGCAACGTGCAGGAGACCGGCGAGTTCGTGTGGAACCTCGCGACACGCGAGCTCGCCGAACGGATGAACCAGACGTGTGCGGCGGTGCCGTACGACGTCGACGAGTTCGAGCTCGGCGGCCTGACCGCGTTGCCGTCGCGCCTGGTCGATGTGCCGCGCGTCGCGGAAAGCGGCGTCAACTTCGAATGCAAGGTGACCGACGTGATTCGCCTGCGCGATCACCAGGGCGTGGAAACGCCGGCGTCGCTGGTACTCGGTGAAGTCGTCGCCGTTCATATCCGGCAGGATCTGCTGAAGGACGGCATCTTCGACACGTTCGGCGCGGGCATCATTCTTCGCGCGGGCGGCCCGTCGGCCTACGCGCACGTCAAGCCCGACAGCCGCTTCGACCTCGTTCGCCCCGGCGCATGATTCGTCGCACGCCGGCACGATCGGCAAAGGGGCGCTGAGGCGCCCGGACAGACGGTAAAAGACCCCGCGGAACTCCAGGATTTCGCGGGGTCTTTTGCTTCGTGCCGTCATACGGCCGGGGCGCGCCGATTCGTCCGCTCCGATGCCCGGGCACCACACGCCGCGTACCGCACCGCCGCAAATGCATCCTGGGTTGACCCCGCCTGCCTCGCTCTCGGCCCGCCGGCGCCCGTCATGGCAAATCTGCTCACCGTGGTCGAGCGGCTTGGTCATCGACGCCAGTCGCCGCAACGCATAAATTTCCAAGGTTGACGTGCCTATCCGCCCGTCAGCCCACGCGCAGGCCGGCAACCGGTCGCGCGTTCCCAAACAGCGTGAGACACAATCGAGCGTGGAGACGACACGATGAGCCTGTCAGAGCCATTGCGTCTGCATGTGCCGGAGCCCACCGGGCGCCCGGGCTGCAAGACGGATTTTTCCTACCTGCATCTATCGCCGGCCGGCGCAGTCCGCCGCCCGCCGATCGACGTAGCCGCGGCGGACACCGCCGATCTCGCCCGCAGCCTCGTGCGCGTGCTCGACGACAACGGCAAGGCCGTCGGCCCGTGGGCACCGGATCTCGACGATGCGCGGCTGATCGCCGGCCTGCGCGCGATGCTCAAGACCCGCATTTTCGACGCGCGCATGATGATCGCGCAGCGCCAGAAAAAAATCTCCTTCTACATGCTGAGCCTCGGCGAAGAGGCGATCGGCACCGCGCATGCGATGGCGCTGCGCGACGGCGACATGTGCTTCCCGACCTACCGCCAGCAGAGCATCCTGATCGCACGCGACGTGCCGCTCGAGCGCATGATCTGCCAGCTGATGTCGAACGAAGGCGACCCGCTCAAGGGCCGCCAGCTCCCCGTGATGTACTCGGATCGCGACGCGGGCTTCTTCTCCATTTCCGGCAACCTCGCGACGCAGTTCATCCAGGCGGTCGGCTGGGCGATGGCGTCGGCGATCAAGGGCGACACGAAGATCGCGTCCGCGTGGATCGGCGACGGCGCGACGGCCGAATCCGACTTCCACACCGCGCTCACGTTCGCGCACGTGTACCGCGCGCCGGTCGTGCTGAACGTCGTCAACAACCAGTGGGCGATCTCGACGTTCCAGGCGATCGCGGGCGGCGAGGGCACGACGTTCGCGGGGCGCGGCGTCGGCTGCGGGATCGCGTCGCTGCGCGTCGACGGCAACGACTTCCTCGCGATCTACGCGGCGTCGAGCTGGGCGGCCGAACGCGCGCGCCGCAATCTCGGCCCGACGCTGATCGAGTGGGTGACCTACCGTGCGGGCGCGCATTCGACGTCGGACGATCCGACCAAGTACCGGCCGAGCGACGACTGGTCGCATTTCCCGCTCGGCGATCCGCTCGAACGCTTCAAGCGCCACCTGATCGTCAAGGGCATCTGGTCGGACAGCGCGCATGAAGCGCTGACGGCCGAGCTCGAGGCCGAGGTGATCGCCGCGCAGAAGGAAGCGGAAAAATTCGGCACGCTGGCCGACGACCGCATCCCGTCGCCGGCTTCGATGTTCGACGACGTCTACAAGGAGCTGCCCGCGCACCTGCGCCGTCAGCGCCAGGAACTGGGAGCATGATCATGGCGCAACACGAGACAGGCACCGCAACGCAGCCGATGACGATGATCCAGGCGCTGCGCTCGGCGATGGACGTGATGCTCGGGCGCGACAGCGACGTGGTCGTGTTCGGGCAGGACGTCGGTTATTTCGGCGGCGTGTTCCGCTGTACCGAAGGACTGCAGAACAAATACGGCAAGTCGCGCGTGTTCGATGCGCCGATCTCCGAGAGCGGGATCGTCGGCGCGGCGGTGGGGATGGGCGCATACGGGCTGCGCCCGGTGTGCGAGATCCAGTTCGCCGATTATTTCTACCCGGCATCCGACCAGATCGTGTCGGAAGGCGCGCGGCTGCGCTATCGCTCCGCCGGCCAGTTCATCGCACCGATGACGATCCGCATGCCTTGCGGCGGCGGCATCTACGGCGGCCAGACGCACAGCCAGAGCCCGGAGGCGATGTTCACGCAGGTGTGCGGGCTGCGCACCGTGATGCCGTCGAATCCGTACGACGCGAAAGGGCTGCTGATCGCATCGATCGAGAACGACGATCCGGTGATTTTCCTCGAGCCGAAGCGGCTGTACAACGGGCCGTTCGACGGCCATCACGACCGGCCCGTCACGTCGTGGCTCAAGCATCCGTCGAGCGCGGTGCCCGAGGGCTACTACACGGTGCCGCTCGATACGGCCGCCGTGGTGCGTCCCGGCAACGACGTGACGTTGCTGACCTACGGCACGACGGTGCACGTGTCGCTTGCCGCGGCCGAGGAGACGGGCATCGATGCGGAGGTGATCGACCTGCGCACGCTGTGGCCGCTCGATCTCGACACGATCGTCGCGTCGGTGCGCAAGACCGGGCGCTGCGTCGTGGTGCACGAGGCGACGCGCACCTGCGGTTACGGGGCGGAACTGGTGTCGCTGGTCCAGGAACATTGCTTCTACCACCTCGAAGCGCCGGTCGAGCGCACGACGGGCTGGGACACGCCGTATCCGCATGCGCAGGAATGGGCGTACTTTCCGGGCCCGGCCCGGGTCGGTGAAGCGTTGCGACGCGTGATGGAGGCGTGAGATGGGGATTCATGTCATCAAGATGCCGGATATCGGCGAAGGGATTGCCGAGGTCGAACTGGTGGCCTGGCACGTGGAAGTCGGGCAGACGATCAAGGAGGACCAGCCGCTCGCCGATGTGATGACCGACAAGGCGGCGGTCGAGATTCCGTCGCCGGTGACGGGCAAGGTGATCGAACTCGGCGGCCGGATCGGCGAGATGATGGCGGTCGGCAGCGAGCTGATCCGCCTCGAGGTCGAAGGCGCCGGCAACCTGAAGGCCGGCGCACCGGTGCGGGAATCAAAGGTAGAAACCTCACCGGTCGCGGCAGCGCCGTCGAAGTCGGTGGCCGACGCGCCGGCAGAGCCGCCCGCCAGGCCGGCGACGAAACACGCGCCTGCGGAGCCGCGTCACGCGAAGCACGCCGAACGCACGGAGCACGTGGACCCGCCGCGCGCGGCGCTCGCGCCGGGTGAACGGCCGCTCGCGTCGCCGGCCGTGCGCCAGCGCGCATGGGACATGGGCATCGAGCTGCGTTATGTGCGCGGCACGGGGGAAGCCGGGCGGATCCTGCACGCGGATCTCGATGCGTATGCGGGCAGCGGCAGCGGTGCGGCGCGCGGCGCACGCGGATCGCATGCGCACGGCTACGACGAGCGCAACGACGAAACCGAGGTGCCGGTCATCGGCTTGCGGCGCGCGATCGCGCGCAAGATGCAGGAAGCGAAGCGCCGCATTCCGCATTTCAGCTACGTCGAGGAGATCGACGTCACCGAGCTCGAATCGTTGCGGACGGATCTGAACCGCCGCTACGGCGACACGCGCGGCAAGCTCACGCCGCTGCCGCTGCTGATCCGCGCGATGGTGATCGCGTTGCGCGACTTTCCGCAGATCAACGCGCGTTTCGACGACGAAGCGGGTGTCGTCACGCGCTATGGTGCGGTGCACATGGGCGTCGCGACGCAGACGGACGGCGGCCTCACGGTGCCGGTGCTGCGTCACGCGGAAGCGAAGGACGTATGGTCGATTTCCGCCGAGATCGCACGGCTCGCCGACGCGGTGCGTACGAACCGCGCGCAGCGCGACGAGTTGAGCGGCTCGACGATCACGATCTCGAGCCTCGGGGCGCTCGGCGGCATCGTGTCGACGCCGGTCATCAATCATCCCGAGGTCGGCATCGTCGGCGTGAACCGGATCGTCGAGCGGCCGATGATCCGCGACGGCGCGATCGTCGCGCGCAAGATGATGAACCTGTCGTCGTCGTTCGACCATCGCGTGGTCGACGGCGCGGACGCGGCCGAATTCATCCAGGCCGTGCGCGCGGTGCTCGAACGCCCGGCACTGTTGTTCGTGGAGTGAATGCAATGAAGAATGAACACACCACGCTGCTCGTGATCGGCGGCGGCCCGGGCGGCTACGTCGCCGCGATTCGCGCCGGCCAGCTCGGCATTCCGACCGTGCTCGTCGAGCGCGACCGGGTCGGCGGCACGTGCCTGAATATCGGCTGCATTCCGTCGAAGGCACTGATCCACGTGGCCGACGCATTCGAACAGGCGTGCGGCCACGCGGGCGAGGGCGCACTCGGGATTCGTGTGAGCAAGCCCGAGATCGACATCGCAAAAAGCGTCGCATGGAAGGACGGCATCGTCGACCGGCTGACGCGCGGCGTCGGCGCGCTGCTCAAGAAGAACGGCGTGCGCGTGCTGCACGGCGATGCGCAGGTGGTCGACGGCAAGACCGTCGACGTCGTCGCCGGCGGCCACACGACGCGAATCAGCTGCGAGCACCTGTTGCTTGCGACCGGCTCCGAACCGGTCGCGCTGCCGTCGATGCCGTTCGGCGGGCAGGTCGTGTCGTCCACCGAGGCGCTGTCGCCCACGACGTTGCCGAAGCGGCTGGTCGTCGTCGGGGCCGGGTATATCGGGCTCGAACTCGGGATCGTCTATCGCAAGCTCGGCGTCGACGTGAGCGTCGTCGAAGCGGCGGAGCGCGTGCTGCCCGCGTACGATGCCGAACTCGTGCGGCCGGTCGCCGATTCGCTCGCGCGGCTGGGCGTGCGGCTGCTGCTCGGCCACAAGGTGCTCGGGCTCGCGGAACACGGCGCGGTGCGCGTGCAGGCCGCCGACGGCGCGGAGCAGACGCTGCAGGCCGATCGCGTGCTGGTTGCGGTGGGCCGCCGGCCGCGCGTCGACGGCTTCGGGCTCGAGTCGCTGCCGCTCGATCGCAACGGCCGCGCGCTGTGGATCGACGACGAATGCCGGACGTCGATGCGCAACGTCTGGGCGATCGGCGACGTGGCCGGCGAGCCGATGCTCGCGCATCGCGCGATGGCACAGGGCGAGATGGTGGCCGAGCTGATCGCCGGCAAGCGCCGCAAGTTCATGCCCGCGTCGATCCCGGCCGTGTGCTTCACGGATCCGGAGATCGTCACGGCCGGCTGGTCGCCGGACGACGCACGTGCGGCCGGTGTCGATTGCGTGAGCGCGTCGTTCCCGTTCGCGGCGAACGGGCGCGCGATGACGCTGCAGGCGACCGACGGCTTCGTGCGCGTCGTCGCGCGGCGCGACAACCACCTGATCGTCGGCTGGCAGGCAGTCGGGGGCGGCGTGTCGGAGCTGGCCGCGGCGTTTTCGCAGTCGCTGGAGATGGGGGCGCGGCTGGAGGACATCGGCGGCACGATCCATGCGCATCCGACGCTCGGTGAAGCACTGCAGGAAGCTGCGCTGCGTGCGCTCGGGCATGCGTTGCACATCTGACGGGCGCAGGTGACACGAAGCCGCCGATGCGCAACGCGCGCATCGGCGGCTTTTCGTTTGCGGCGCCGGCTTTTGCACCAGCGCGGTTCGTCACGAAGGCGCGCGTTGGTCGACGTATTGCGCCGTCACCTCGCGATAGAACGCATCGATCGCATCGACCATCTGCGACAGCCCCGGCTGTTCGAGCGGATAGTGGCCCGCGTTCTCGAGCATCGTCACGCGGACCGGCACGCGGCGAATGCGTGCGAGGAACGGTTCGCTCAAGTGCAGCGGCGTCCAGCGGTCCGCGGCCGGTTGCGTGAGCAGGACCGGGCAGACTGCGAAGTCCTCCGGCTCGACCGCCGGCCGGTACGACATGTACGAATCGAGAAATGCGATCGTCATCGCGTTGCCTGCCGAGCTGCGATCCGACAGCCACACCTTCAGCGCCTCCGGGTCGTTGACGAGCGCGGACATCTTGCTGGCGAGCGTCATCGGCACGCGCATCGATTTCAGCGGGGTCATCGCGGTGAGATGCATCATCGGGCCGCCGACGCGGCTCATGAACACGTTGCGGGCGGTTTCGTCGCGTACCTGCTGAACGCGCTGGTCGAGGAAGGTCATGCCGACGATACCCTTGACCTTGCCGTTCAGCGCGGCCACATGATACGTGAGCATGCCGCCCGCGCTCAGCCCGTAAAGCACGATCGGCCGGTCGTCCTTCGCGCGCTCCGCGTCGATCAGGTCGCTGCCCGCGCGCACCCAGTCGTCGTAGCGAACCAGTGCGCCGCTGGCGACTTCGGTCATCCCGTATTCGGGCATGTCGACCGCGATCGTTTCGTAGCCGCGGCGCGCCAGCTGCTCGCCGAGGATCATCGACATCTGCCGGCCGTTGGTGCCTACGCCATGGAACAGGATCACCTTCACCCGCGCCTGCGGGTTGCGGTACGTGTCGAGATGCATGCGGTGGCCGTGCCAGGACCACCATTCTTCAGTCGGTTGCTGGCCGTTCTTCCACTGGAAGTCGGTCGGAAGGAATTTCTGCATGTCGCGCCAGACGGGCTGGTCTGCGTAGGTCTTGGGCATGGTGGCGGACTCCGGTGGGTTGGGCGAAACGGCATCGTCGGCGAGTGCCGGTGCGAGCGGTGCGCTCGACAGGCCGGCGGCCAGCAGTAGCGTGCGGGCCGGACGAAAGAGCGAGGAGAGCTTCATGGTGATCGACGCCGTATGGGTTGCGATGTCGTCCATCATCGGCGCGCAGGCTCGCGCGAGCCATGCTGGGGCGGGCCAACCGCTTTAGAATCTAGGCCAACCCACGTCGCGAGGCGTCTGATGAATGTCTGGAACTTTGCCCGCAGCCCGGCTTCCGTCCTGCTGATGATCGACTTCGGGCGCGACCGCAAGATCGCGCCGTCGGCGTTGCTCAAGGGTTCGCAGCTCACCCTGAAGCAGCTCGCCGACCCCGATTTCACGGTGCTGGCCGCGCAGGAGCTGGCCGTTGCGTCGAACCTGCTCGACCTGACCGCCGGCGAGGCCGGCGTCGGCCTCAAGGTCGGCCTGTCATACCAGCTGTCGGCGTACGGGCTGCTCGGATACGGGCTCCTGAGCAGTGCGACCGGCATGGATGCGGTCGCGCTCGCGGGGCGCTACCTGGCGCTGACCTATACGTTCGTCGGGATGACGTTCCACCAGGCAGGGCAGCACGACACGATCCGGTTCGACGCGTCGCCGGAGCTTGCTGCGAACGTGCAGCGTTTCTTCGTCGAACGCGCGATGGGCGCGACGTGCCGCGTGCTGCGCGACGTGATCGGCAGCGGGTTCGAACTCGCGACGTTCGACCTGGCCGGAAGCGTCGGCCCCGGCCTTGACGCGATGCAGCCCATGCTCGGCGCGAGGATCCGGCACGGCCAGCCCGCGAACACGCTGACGTTCGAGCATGCGCATCTCGAGCGGCCGCTGCCGCAGGCGAATGCCGCGACCGCGGCGATGTGCGAGCGCATGTGTGCCGAGCTGGTCACGCGCAGGCGCACGCGCGTCGACCTCGTGTCGTTCCTGAACGAATACCTGGCCACGCGCCCGTTCGACCGGCCGCCGCAGCTGAAGGACATCGCGACGCTGCTCAACACAAGCGAGCGCACGTTGAAGCGCCGGCTCCAGGAAGAGGGCGCGTGCTTTCGCGACATCTCGAGCGCGGTGCGCAAGACCCGCGCGCAGGCGCTGATCGCCGAAGGGCGGCTGTCGATCAAGGAAATCGCGCAGGAACTGGGATTCAGCGACATGTCGTCGTTCTCGCAGGCGTACAAGCGCTGGACGGGCGTCGCGCCGAGCGTGTCGCGACAGGAGACGGCCGGGGCATAGCGCAGGCCGGCACCTTGTTCGAATGACAACGAAAAATGAACGCGTTCTTTTTCATTGTTCGCATCATTTGTCGAATAAAGATCAATATTGAGAGCTTCGATGCAGTAAAAATATCGAAGGTGCGCGGAAAATTGCGGTGAACTGAAGCGTCGGCGAACCGTAACGGGAGTCGTGCCGCATCAATTCAGAGATATGGGCTGAACACAGCCTGTAATTTTTCGAGATGTTGGGCGGTTGTCGGCGCCGAGTCGGCCGACGATCATGTGGGAAGCCGGAAACCGGGCTGTTCCCGCCCTGCCAACGCCGGCTCCACACGGAAGAACCGGACATGAAATTGCTGCTCGTCGGCGCGACCGGACTCGTCGGGCGTCACGTCCTCGAAGTCGCGCTCGCCGATGCGCGGGTCGATCAGGTGATCGTCCTCGCGCGCCGCCCGTTGTCGCCGCACCCGAAGATGCGCGCGCTCGAGGTCGATTTCGATCATCTGCCCGATGCGGCCGACTGGTGGCATGCCGATGCCGTGATCTGCACGCTCGGCACCACGATGCGGGCTGCCGGCTCGAAGGCGGCATTCCGGCGCGTCGACCACGACTATCCGCTCGCGGTCGCGCGGCTCGCGCACCGTTACGGCACCCCGGCTTACGTCCTGAATTCCGCACTCGGCGCGGATCCGGCGTCACGCATCTTCTACAACCGCGTGAAGGGCGAGGTCGAGCAGGCGCTCGCCGGCATCGGGTTCGCGTCGCTCACCTATGTGCGGCCCGGCCTGATCGGCGGCAGCCGCGACGAATTCAGGCTCGGCGAGCGGTTCCTGGTGTTCGCGTTGAACGTGGCCGGGCCCGTGTTGCCGGCGAAGTGGCGCGTGAATCCCGCGCAGCGGATTGCCCGCGCGCTCCTCGACGCGGCGATCGACGCGCGGCCGGGCGTGCAGGCCATCGCGTCGGACCGGCTCGTCTGACACGCAACGGGCGGCACGCGCAGGTCATTGGCCCGCGAAGCCGTCGAGCGTGCCGAACTGTTCGGCGAGCGCCGCCGTGAACGCTTCCAGCGCTTCGCTGCCGTCGCAGTTCCGCGGTGTCGCGAGCTGGAATTCGACCGTATGGCTCAGCTTGCTCGCGAGCAGCCGGCGCATCTTCCCGGCGGCGACCCACGGCGCCGCGACATGGTCGGGCAGGAAGCCGACATGCGCGCCGGACAGGATGAAGATCACGTCGGCGTCGACGTTTTCGGAGAACGCGGTCGGCTGCGCGTTGCGCAGCGCCGCACCCGACGTGTTCGTCTTGTAGAGCCGCGCGACGTTGCTCGCGCGCGCGATGTCGTTGACCGACACGGTCTTTTTCGCAAACAGCGGATGCCGGGCGCCGCAGTGCAGCGACTGGTGCTCGACGAACAGCGGTGCGTAGTGCAGGCCGGCCTGGTGGCCGGAAAAATAACCGATCGCGAGTTGCAGTTCGCTTTTCAGCAGCCGGCGCTCCAGCTCGTCGGGCGGAACCGCGATCATCTCGATCAGTACATCAGGCGCCCGTTCGCGGAAGCTGCCGACAGCCGCCGCGATCGATTCGACGACGTCCGGTGCGAGCCGCTCGGACAGCCCGATACGCAGCTCGCCGAGCAACGTGCCCGACACGTGCTGCGTATCGCGCGTGAACACGTCCATCGCATGCAGGAGCCGCCGCGTCGACTGCAACACGCGTTCGCCCTTCGGCGTCAGCCGGAAGCCGCTCTTGCCACGATCGCACAGCCGGAACCCGAGACGCGTCTCGAGCTTGGCCATCTGCGTGCTGATGGTCGAAGGCGCCATGCCGAGCGTGCCCTGCGCGGCGCTGAAGCCGCCGCTTTCGACGATCGTCAGAAAGAGCCGCAGCAGCTGCACGTCCATGTCTCTCAAGCGGGTCAGCATGGCGATACGTCGCATTTCGTGAAGTTGGCTTATGTTAGTTCATATTTTTCGTCGGATGCCGGGGCGGCAGAATCGGGCACGAGGTCGCCAGCCGCGCGGCCGTCCCCCTTCAGACAGGAATCCGACGATGAGCCAGAACGATTTCGCCTTCACGCGCGACAGCCTCTACGGCACGCAGGCCGAGCCGACCTTCGCGGGCGCGACGAGCTTCATGCGCCGGCGTTTCAGCCGCGATCTCGACGGCGTCGATCTCGCGATCACGGGCGTGCCGTTCGATTCCGCCGCATCGCACCGGCCCGGCACGCGCTTCGGCCCGCGCGGGTTGCGGATCGCGTCGACGGGCATCGCGTGGGAGCGCCCGTGGCCGTGGTCGTTCGATCCGTTCGACGTGCTGGCCGCGGTCGACTACGGCGATTGCGCGTTCGATCTCGGGCAGCCCGAATCGGTGCCGGGCGCGATCGAGCGGCATGCCGACGGAATCCTCGCGCGCGGCTGCGCAATGCTGACGCTCGGCGGCGATCACTTCATCACGTATCCGCTGCTCAAGGCGCATGCGAAGGTGCACGGGCCGCTGTCGCTCGTGCATTTCGATGCGCACACCGACACGTGGCCCGATCGCGACGTCAAGCGCATCGATCACGGGACGATGTTCTATCACGCGGCGCGGGAAGGGTGGGTCGTGCCCGGACGGTCGGCCCAGGTCGGCATCCGGACGACCAACGACGCGCCGATGGGCTTCGACATCCAGGATGCGCGCCACGTGCATGCGTCGACGCCCGCCGCGATCGCCGCGCGCATTCGCGACCGGGTCGGCGATCATCCCGTGTACCTGACGTTCGACATCGACTGCCTCGATCCGGCGTTCGCGCCGGGTACGGGGACGCCGGTCTCGGGCGGGCTGTCGAGCCATCAGGCGTTCGAGATCCTGCGTCACCTGGAGGGCATCAACCTGGTCGGCATGGACGTGGTCGAAGTGTCGCCGCCGTATGATCATGCGGAAATCACGTCGCTGGCCGGTGCGACGATCGCGCTGGAGCTGATCTGCCTGTATGCGTCGCGCCGGCGCGCCACGGAAAAATCGAACGATGACTGAACTCACCTGGCGCAAGGCCGTTCCCGACGACGCGGCCGCGTGCATCGAACTGCGCGGCAAGACGCGCGAGAACGCATTCACCGACGCGCAGTTGCGCGATCTCGGCATCACCGTCGAAAGCTGGGGCGACGGCATCCGGGACGGCCTGGTCTCGGGCCGGGTCTGCTGCGCGAACGGGCGCATGGTCGGCTACTGCTTCGGCGACACCGGATCGGGCGAGATCGTCGTGCTCGCGATCCTGCCCGAGTACGAGGGGGCGGGGATCGGCAAGCGGCTGCTGCGGCAGGTGATCGACGCGTTCGCCGCGAACGGCTTCACGTCGCTGTTTCTCGGCTGCTCGACCGATCCGGCGTCGCGCTCGTACGGCTTCTACCGGCATCTGGGCTGGACGTCGACGGGCACGCTCGACGAAGCCGGCGACGAAATCCTGACGCTGCGGATCGCGCGGCACGCATGACGGCACGCGTCGGAAGCGCGAGGCGCTGCGTCGATTCTTCGATTCTTCGATTCGTAAAACTGTTTCGTCATACCAAGCGATAACGTGACCGCGGCGCCTGCGCTGACCTACGATGGAGACATTGCTTCCACCGTCCACCGAGCCGTGTGCACCCACTACCGCGCTCCCGATGAAGACCCGGGCATCAGCGAACTGAAGATCGGAATCGGCGACCTGTTCCGCCGCGACCCCTGGGCACCCGACGTGTATCCCGACTACGCGGCACCGGTCGCGCGCGCCGACGGCGACGGCCTCGAGGTCGTCGCGGCCGTGTTCGGTTTCTGGCCGAAATTCATGCAGCCCGAGCGGATCGACGAGCACGGCCGAAAAAGAAAGAAACTCGATACGGTGAACGCGCGGGCGGAAACGGTCGGCGCGTCGCGGCTCTACGGCACCGCGTGGCGCAACGGCCAGCGCTGCCTGATTCCGGTGCGCTGGATCGTCGAGCCCTGTTATGAAACCGGTCGCAACGTGTGGCACCGGATCGGCGTCGCCGGCTGGCAACCGTGCTGCGTCGCCGGCATCTGGCGGCGCTACGAAGGCGCCGACGGCCGCGAACGCGTGGGCATGGCGATGCTCACGGTCAACGCCGACGCGCACCCGCTGTTCGCGCGGATGCATCGGCCCGGCGAAGAGAAGCGGGGCGTCGTGATCCTGCGCCGCGACGATTACGACGAGTGGCTGCACGTGCGCGACATCGAGGCAGCCCGGCGCATGCTGAACCTGCTCCCCGCCGACGACATGACGGCCGAACCCGATCAGGCATCACCCGCGCGCACCTGAGCTTTCATTATTCCGACGTCCTGCTTTCGACCAAACCGGCCGAACGTGTGCCGATTATTCGGACGATTTCGAAAATCGACCGATACCGGGTAATCACCGATATCTCGCAAGTTGTATATACAAGATCATCCGCTGGCAATGTCGGCACACGTCGTGCCGCTTGCGCGCCAGCGCGCAAACCGTGCGTGCGTGGCGCATGCCGGCGATCCACGGCGCCCCGCACCCGCAGAGCCGAAAGGGCGGCTCGCAGCTTCCCGTCTTGTTCGAACCATTTGTGATCCTGAGTATTTTGGAGATTTGCCCGTGTCAACGAATCCCAGTGGAAAAGCCGGCGGCCTGATCGAAGTCCGTTCGATCGACTTCATTCCCGACGCCGAGCGCCACGGCGGCCTGCTGAGCCAGTTCACCCTGTGGCTGTCGGCCAACCTGCAGATCACGGCCATCGTCACGGGCGCGCTCGCCGTCGTGCTCGGCGGCGACGTGTTCTGGTCGCTGGTCGCGCTGCTGCTCGGCCAGCTCGTCGGCGGCGCGGTGATGGCGCTGCACGGCGCGCAGGGGCCGCAGCTCGGCTTGCCGCAGATGATCTCGAGCCGCGTGCAGTTCGGCGTCTATGGCGCGATGATCCCGATCGTGCTCGTGTGCCTGATGTACATCGGCTTTTCCGCGAGCGGCTCGGTCCTGGCCGGGCAGGCCGTCGCGCAGCTGCTGCACGTCGACGACGCGGCCGGCATCCTGCTGTTCGCCGCCGTGATCGTCGTGCTGACCGTGTTCGGTTATCGCGCGATCCATGCCGTCGGCCGGGTCGCGAGCGTGATCGGCATCGCCGCGTTCGTCTACATGTTCACGCAGCTGTTCGCGAACCACGACATCGGCGCGCTGCTCGCGAACCGGCATTTCTCCCTCGCGAGCTTCCTGCTGTCGATGTCGCTGTCCGCGTCGTGGCAGATCGCGTTCGGTCCGTACGTCGCCGACTATTCGCGTTACCTGCCGCGCTCGACGTCGTCGGTCGCGACGTTTCTCGCGGTCGGCCTGGGCTCGGTGATCGGCGCGCAGGCGGCGATGGTGTTCGGCGTGTTCGCGGCCGCACTGGCCGGCAGCCAGTTCGCGCACCATGAGGTGGCGTATATCGTCGGCCTCGGCTCGACCGGCGCCGTGGCCGCACTGCTGTACTTCAGCATCGCGTTCGGCAAGGTGACGGTGACGGCGCTCAACGCATACGGCAGCTTCATGTCGATGGCGACGATCGTCAGCGGCTTCCGCGGCAAGGGCGCCGTGTCGTCGAAGAGCCGCCTCGTGTACATCTTCGGGATGATCTGCGTATCCACGCTCATCGCGCTCGCGGGCCGCCATTCGTTCCTGAAGGAATTCACCGCGTTCATCCTGTTCCTGCTCGCGTTCTTCACGCCGTGGAGCGCGATCAACCTGGTCGACTACTACTGCTTCACGCGCTCGCGCTACGACGTGCCGGCGCTGTCCGATCCGGACGGCCGCTATGGCCGCTGGAACGTGATGGCGATCACGATCTACGTGGTCGGCATCCTCGTGCAGTTGCCGTTCATGTCGACGCACATCTACACGGGCCCGCTCGTCGACGCGCTCGGCGGCACCGACATCTCGTGGATCCTCGGGCTGATCGTGCCGGCCGTGCTGTATTACATCGGCGCGCGCGCGTCGCGCCGCAGCATTCCCGAGCGCCTGATCCTGCCGCTCGAACGCGGCGAAGTTCACCACTGACGACACGTCACGCGCATCGGGCCGGCCGGCTGCCGGCCTGATTGCCGCGCGAGCCGGGCGCTGCCTGCGCCGGGTTCTTCCACACGTTTCCCTTTCGACGATGCCGGTGCGGCGCGGCTGCCGCGCGCGGTGTCGTTTCATTCTCAGACCATTGAATAGTATGACTAAGAAAATGACAGCCCGCGGCAGCGATTCCCGGGCGCGGATGGTGCACGCCGGTCTTCGCGTGACGGTGGCGGCGGCGTGCGCCGCCGGATCGGGCGCGGCGCTCGCGCAGGACGGCGTCACGCTGTACGGCGTGATCGACGAGTTCGCGCAATACGTGAACACGGGCAACGGCTATACGGCGGCGATCGGTTCGGGCGGCCAGTGGGGCAGCCGGTTCGGGCTGAAGGGCGGCGAGGATATCGGCGGCGGGCAGAAGATCGAGTTCGCGCTGGAGAACGGCTTCAACCCGAACGACGGCTCGCTGGCGAGTTCGGGCAGCCTGTTCAACCGGCAGGCGTGGGTCGGCATCGCGGGGCAGTGGGGCAAGGTGCGCGCGGGCCGCCAGAATTCGCCGCTGTTCAACGACCAGGGCGGACAGGATGCGTTCGGCGGTGTCACGCAGGCGTCCGGCATGGACAACCTGACCGTGTTCGCGTTCCGCACCAGCAATACGCTGTCGTACCAGAGCCCGGAGATCGCCGGTTTCCAGGGCGGGCTGTACTTCGGGTTCGGCGATGCGGGCGGCGTGCGCTCGGCGGGCGCCAGCCAGCAGTTCGACCTGACTTACGAACACGGGCCGTTCGGCGCGTTCGTCGCGGGCCAGTGGCTGAAGAACGCGACGGCGACCACGACCGATCGTACGATCATGGCCGGTGCATCGTACGAGATCGGCAAGGCGACCGTGTACGGCGGTTTTTCCGCGGTGAAGTGGGCCGATCTCGGCATCGATTCGCGCGTGTACGGGCTGTCGGTCAAATACCAGTTCAATCCGGCGAGCTACGTGGCGCTCGGCTACGCGTATCTGCACGACCAGTCGTCGCAAGGCAACAATGCGGACCAGCTCGGGCTGATGTACGAGTACGACCTGTCGAAGCGCACGAGCTTCTACGGCGCGCTGTCGTACCTGCGCAACCGCAACCAGGCCGGCTACACGCTCGCCGGTGCGGCGAACCCCGGCCTGCCGCTCGCGTATCCGGGCGCGAATGCGCGCGGCGTGCAGCTCGGCATCGTGCATCGCTTCTGACGTTGCCGACGCGCCGGGCCGGGTGCGCCCGGCGCTTTCCTCCGGCGCGCTCGCGCCGTTACTTCCCCAGCCGCTCCGCAAGCGAATGGCGCTGCATGCAGCGCTCCATCGCATCGAGAAACGCGTGCTCCGCCGCGTTCATCTTGCGATCGCGATGCCACAGCAGGAACACGTCGACGTCGACGAGCCCTTCGTCGGGCGGCAGCCGCCACAGTCGCTGCTGGGCGATGTCGTCGCGCACGATGTGTTCGGGCAGGCAGCCGATCCCGTAACCCGCGAAGATCAGCCGCCGCACTTCCTCGAGGCTCGGCGACGATGCGACGATGCGCCCCGTGAAGCCCTTCTGGTCGCGAAACACGGTGAGCGGCGACAGGCTGTCGCCGATCTGGTCGCTCGTGAACGACACGAAATTCTCGGCGAGCAGATCGTCCATGCGCAGTTGCGTCTGCCCGAACAGCCGGTGATGGCGGCCGCAGTAGATCGCATAACGCTGGCGCAGGAAGCAGCGCATCTCCAGCTTGTCGTGCGGCGTGCGGCACAGGCCGAGCCCGGCCGTGGCGGTTTTCTGCAGCAGCGAAGAAAGGATGTCCGACGAGCGCATCACCTCGATCTGCAGGTCGATGCGCGGATACGCGCGATGGAATTCCGCGAGGAATTCGTCGTAGACGGGCGACTCGATGCGGCTCACCGTCAGCAGCCGGATCGAGCCGGTCAGGTCGGCTGTGCTGTCGTCGATTTCGGTTTCGAGGCGCGAGATGCCGCCGTAGATGTCGCTCGCGATCCGGTACACGGCTTCGCCCGCCGGCGTCGTCGCGAAGTGCGTGCCGCGCCGCTCGATCAGCTTGCGTTCGAGCGTGTCCTCGAGCCGCCGCAATGCCTGGCTCACGGCCGGCTGCGTCACGTGCAGGCGCGCGGCCGCGCGGCTCACGCTGCGCTCCTGAACGATGACGAGGTAGGTGCGCAACAGGTTCCAGTCGAGACGGTCGTTCAGGAACGGGGCGAGGTCGGGGCGCATCGGGTCTCCGGGCGAGGCGTCGGGTGGGTATTAGTTGAATTTATACGGCGAATAATAACTTGAAATTTGACTAATGATTTGCGGTCGCCGATAAAGGAGGGGCGCCGCAGCGTGCGGCGCAAGGCCGCGACAGACGGCCGTCCACGATATTGCGCGTCGCGCCGCAGCGGCGCGCGTCAGGAGCCCGCATGACCCAGTCCCTTCCTTCCGCCCGCCAGCCGGGACGCGCCGCGACGGCCGCGTTCATCGGCACGATGATCGAGTGGTACGACTTCTACATCTACGCCACGGCCGCCGCGCTCGTGTTCGGCGAACTCTACTTCCCGTCGCATGACCGCTTCGTCAGCACGATGGCGTCGTTCGCGACGTTCGCGGTCGGCTTCTTCGCGCGGCCGCTCGGCGGCGTGATCTTCGGGCACCTCGGCGATCGCATCGGCCGCAAGAAGGCGCTGATGACGACGCTGATGATGATGGGCGTCGCGACCGTCTGCGTCGGGCTGCTGCCCGATTATTCGACGGTCGGCCTGCTCGCGCCGGTGCTGCTCGTCGCGCTGCGCGTGGTGCAGGGGATCGCGGTCGGCGGCGAATGGGGCGGCGCGGTGCTGATGGCGGGCGAGCATGCGCCGCAGGGGCGCCGCACGTTCTTCGCGTCGTTCGCGCAGCTCGGCAGCCCGGCCGGGCTGATCCTGTCGCTGATCGCGTTCCGCGCGGTCACGTCGATGGACAAGGCGGACTTCCTCGCATGGGGCTGGCGCCTGCCGTTTCTCGCGAGTTCGGTGCTGCTCGTGGTCGGCATCCTGATCCGGCTCGGCGTGAACGAGTCGCCGGAATTCGCGCGCGTGAAGGAAACCAACCGCACGGTGAAGCTGCCGGTTGCGGAAGTGTTCCGCTCGGCGTCGGGGCTCGTGTTCCTCTGCATCGGCGCGAACACGATCGGCATCGCGGGCGTCTATTTCACGAACACGTTCATGATCGCGTACACGACGCAGTACGTCGGCGTCTCGCGTTCGCTGATCCTCGACAGCCTGTTCGCGGTCGCGATCATCCAGTTCTTTGCGCAGCCGGTCGCCGCGTGGATCGCCGAGCGCATCGGCGGCGCGCGTTTCCTGAAGCTCGCGGCGCTGCTCGCGATGCTGTCGCCGTATCCGATGTTCATGCTCGTGCAGGGCGGCACGTCCGCGTCGCTGATTGCCGGCATCGCGCTCGCGGTGGTCTGCATGGCCGGCTTCTATTCGGTGATCGCGGGTTTCGTGAGCGACGTGTTTCCCGCGCACGTGCGCTATTCGGCGATCTCGCTGGCTTACCAGATCTGCGGCGCGATCGCGGGCGGGCTGACGCCGCTCGTCGGCACGTGGCTCGCGCATCGCTTCGCGGGCCAGTGGTGGCCGCTCGCGGTGTTCTACACGTGCCTGGCCGGCATCTCGCTGCTCTCCATCGTCGCGATCGACGCACGCCGCGCCGCGCGGCCGGCCGCCGCCGAAGCGCTCGGCTCGCAGTGACCCTCAACGAACGAATTCATCCGGAGTGCACATGAAAGACCTGCTGGAAATCGACGGCGCCCGCTTGTGGCAGAGCCTGGCGGACATGGCGCGCGTCGGCGCGACGCCACGCGGCGGCGTGCGGCGCCTGGCGCTCACCGACGACGATCGTCGCGGGCGCGACCTGTTCGCGCAGTGGTGCCGCGACGCGGGGATGACGGTGAGCGTCGACGTGGTCGGCAACCTGTTCGCGCGGCGCGACGGCGTCGATCCGCAGGCCGCGCCGGTGCTGATCGGCAGTCATCTCGACACGCAGCCCGAAGGCGGCCGGTTCGACGGCGTGTATGGCGTGCTCGCCGCGCTCGAGCTCGTGCGTACGCTGAACGACGCAGGCATCGCGACCGGCAAGCCGCTGGAAATCGTGTCGTGGACCAACGAGGAGGGCGCGCGTTTCGCGCCGGCGATGCTCGGCTCGGCCGTGTTCACGGGCGCGTTGCCGCTCGACGATGCGCTCGCGAAGCAGGACGCCGACGGCATCACGCTCGGCGCGGCACTGGACGCCTGCGGTTATCGCGGCGCGCGCGCGACGGGCGGCGCGGTCGATGCGTACTTCGAAGCGCATATCGAACAGGGCCCGGTGCTGGAGGCCAACGGTACGACGATCGGCATCGTCACGGGCGGGCAGGCGATCCGCTGGCTCGACGTGACGGTGACGGGCGTGGCCGCGCATGCGGGCACGACACCGATGCCGTATCGAAAGGACGCGTATTTCGCGAGCGCGCAGATGGCGCTCGAACTCGAACGGATCGTCGCCGGTCATGCGCCGCGCGGGCTCGCGACGATCGGGCAGGTCGGCATCCGCAACGCGTCGCGCAACACCATTGCCGGCGACGTGACGTTCACGGTCGACCTTCGTCATCACGACGATGCGCAAGTCGACGCGATGGAGCGCGAACTGCGCGATGCGTGCGCACGTGTCGCCGCGGCGCGCGGCGTGCAGGTCGCGATCGACACCTGCTGGCGCAGCCCGGCGACGCCGTTCGATCGCGACTGCGTCGAGCTGGTCGCGCAGGCGGCTGCGGCGTTCGGCTATACGAACGAGCGGATCGTCAGCGGCGCCGGGCACGACGCGATCCTGCTCGCGCGCCGCGTTCCGACCGCGATGGTGTTCATCCCGTGCGTCGACGGCCTGTCGCACAACGAAGCCGAGGATGCCCTGCCTGCCGACGTGACGCGCGGCACGAACGTGCTCCTTCATGCGGTGCTCGCGCGCGCCGGTGTCGCGGCGAGCGTTGCCGTGGCGGCCGCCACGCAGGATGCGTGACACCGCGAACCGATCGATCGACCGACAGAACAACCGACGAGGGCAAACGATGAACACCTATTTCCATCCCGAGCAGCTGCTGCACCATCCGCGCAGCTACCTGTCGCGCGGCCGGATGCGCGAGCCGCAGGAAGTGCCCGAGCGCGCGGCGCGGCTCGTCGCGGCCGTCCGGTCGCTCGACTTCGACGTACGCGAGCCGGCCGACCGCGGCACCGCGCCGATCGCGGCCGTGCACGACATGAACTACCTGCGCTTTCTGGAAGAAGCGCACCGCGACTGGAAGCGGATGCCCGACGACTGGGGCGACGAAGTGATGTCGAACGTGTTCGTGCGGGACCCGAACCCGCTGCGCGGCGTACTCGCGAAGGCCGCGCGCTATCTCGCCGACGGCAGTTGCCCGGTCGGGGCGAACACGTGGCGCGCCGCGTACTGGTCCGCGCAGAGTGCGCTGGCGGCTGCGGCCGACGTCAACGACGGCGCACGCGACGCGTACGCACTGTGCCGGCCGCCCGGCCATCACGCGCGCCGCGACGCGGCCGGCGGCTTCTGCTACCTGAACAATGCGGCGATCGCCGCGCAGTCGCTGCTCGGCCGCCATCGCCGGGTCGCGATCCTTGACACCGACATGCATCACGGGCAGGGCGTGCAGGAGATCTTTTACGGCCGCGACGACGTGCTGTACGTGTCGATCCACGGTGACCCGACCAACTTCTACCCGGTCGTCGCGGGTTACGAGGAAGAGACGGGCGCGGGCGCCGGCGACGGTTTCAACCTCAACCTGCCGATGCCGCACGGCGCGCCCGAGTCGGCGTTCTTCGAGCGGCTCGACGACGCGCTGCGCGCGCTCGCGCGGTTCCAGCCCGATGCGCTCGTGCTCGCGCTCGGCTTCGATATCTACAAGGACGATCCGCAATCGCAGGTTGCCGTCACGACCGACGGTTTCGGCCGGCTCGGCGGGGCCATCGGCGCACTCGGGTTGCCGACGGTGATCGTGCAGGAGGGCGGTTATCACCTCGAAAGCCTCGACGCCAACGCGCGTGCGTTCTTCGGCGGGTTCGCCGGCGCGCGCTGACCGGCGCGGCGGGGCTCGACCGCATGCGTGCGGATTGAGGTTTTCCGCGCGCATGCCGATAATTCGCGCATCTGCCTGGATGGATGCATGAAGGAGGGCCGCACGATGACAGCCGGCCAGATCACACGCCGTGCGATCGCGCTCGCCGCACTGGGCGCAGGGTCGCTCGCGAGCGCGGCGGAACCGTCGATTCCGCTGCGAGTCAGTCTCGTCATTCCGGAAACCTGCACGATCGACACCGGCGCGCCGCAGGCGGCTGCCGATGCCGGCATGCCGAGCGTCAGCTGCATGCACGGCACGCCGTTCGTGCTCAGCCACGCGGCGCTGCCCGATGCGCGCCCGGCGCCGCGCGGCATCGGCACGGGCGCGCCGTCCGCATGGACCGTCACGTTCTGAACGGCGCGCCCGCCCGTTCATGCCGTTGAACGCTAGAAACTGATCGTCGCGGTGATCGTGTCGCTGTAGCTGCCGGGCGCGGGCGTGGTCTGTGCCGGCACCGCGCCGTACACGGTCACGACCTGCGACGTGCCCGTGCCGACGCCCGTGACCGTCGCGCTGCCGCCTGTGCCGTCGCCCCATCGGATCGAGTGCGCGGCGTCCGTATACAGCCCGTAACCGATCGTCCCGCCACCACCGCTGCGCTTCATCTGGCGCGCCGTCACGTCGCCGCTGCCGCCGCTGCTCAGCGCGATTTTCCACGCGTCGCCGTTGGTGCATTGCGCGGTGATCGTCCCCGTCGCCGCGAGCGTGCCCGACAGGATGCTCGCGGTGCCGAAGCTCACGTTGGTCGCGTTGATGTTGCAGTTGTTGATGACGTCCGCCGTCGCGCCGAACGGGAAGGTGCCGCTCGACGTCGTCAGCGATGCGCAGGTCGGCGCGACGAGCAGGTAGAACCCGGTGTTGATCGATGTCGTGTTGCCGCCGAACTGCTGCGAATAGGTCGTGGTGCTGTTGCCGGTCGTCGGCACGGTCGGCTGGTTTCCGGTGATCTGTCCGTACACGGTGACCGTCGCGGACGCGCTCGTGCCGAGCGCGGGTTTGGCGAGCGTGACGGACGTCGGTGTCGTGCCGGAATACACGGAGCCCCACGCGACCGAATGTCCGCCGTCGAGATAGAGGTCGTACTGCATCGCGTTCGTGCCGTTGACGAGGCTGCGCGGGCTCGTGCCGCCGAGGTTCAGGCATACGAGCACGTTCGGCACCAGCGAGACGGCCGACCACGTGCAGGTGACGCTGACGGTGCCGGTCGCGGTGACCGGCGCGTTGGAGATCGGGCTGACCGATCCGAAACTGACCGTCGACGCCGTGGCCGTGCAGGACTCGGCCCGCGCGTGATGCGGCACGCCGCACCACGCGGCGAACGCGATGACGAGCAGCAGCGCGAGCCTCATGGCGCCGCCCGGCAGGTGAGGGGCCCGAGGGTCGGCAGCGTGCCGTCGCCGGGCGCGGTGAACGCGAATTCCGTGATGCAGCGCTGCGTGCCGGAGTCGATCACGAGGTGGTTGTCCTCCTTCAGCCCGTCGATGAACGTGAGCCCGTCGTAGCCGACGATCGTATCCGCGCCGCTTTCGGCGTGGTGCACGCGCGCGCCGGCCGGCAGCGGCCGGCCCTCGGCGTCGCGCAGGATCACCGACGCCGCGCGATAGCGCGACACGCCGAAATGCGCGACGACACCCGATTGCGCCTGCGGCACGACCGTCATCGACGTGCGGGCGATCCGCGCATCGGCGGGCAGCTTCATCGAGTCGATCGCGATCTGGTTGTTCTGGTACGCGTTCAGGTCGGGCACGAGCAGGTGCCCCGCGCGGTCGGTCGTGCCGATCACGCGGTTCTCGTGCAGCACCGGAATGCCCGCGACGCCGTCGGTCGACACGAGCGCGAAGCCGTCGTCGATGCGGCGCGACACCTGCAGGCTGCTGTCCATGAACACGAGCGCGCCGCTCACGTCGAGCGACGCGCCGGCCTGCCGGTCGATCTGCTGCGCGGCCGCGATGACTTCGCCCGCGTGGCCGAGATACCGCAGTTGCGCCTGCCGGTAGGGCACCGCGCCCGTGCCGCCCGTCTGCACGCCCCAGCCCCAGCCGCCGCCGTAGTCGGGCGGCCGGCTCGCGTCGATGGTGTAGTTCGACTGGCCGCGCTGGCGGCCGACGGTCGTGTTGATCGACGTGTTGCGGCCGAGCCCGATGTTCAGCGACACGAACGCGCCGTTCGCACCCTGCTGCGCGAAGTCGCGGTACGCGCTCACGCTCAGCGACGCGAGATCGCCGAAGCCCAGCGTGTACGACACCGTGCCGATCCGCGTACCCGGGCCTTGCGGCATCCGGAAGCCGATATAGCTGAGCGACAGGGTCTGGCGGTGCATGAACGGCAGCGCGAGCGTCGCCTGGTCGGTCGCCGCCGGCGCCGTCGCGCCGTCGCGCGATGCCAGGTCGCCGTAGCGGCCGAACGCGCGGATCGTCTGCGCGTTGATCGAGAAGCGCGGCTCGATCAGCTGGTAGCCCACGCTCACCTGCGTGCCCGGAAAGCGGCCGGCGCTGCCCGCGACCGCGCCGCTCACGACGCCCGCGTAGCCGAGCCGCAGCAGCGCGCCGACGCCGGCGTTGAGCACGCCGCTGGTCGCTTCCGCATGCCCCTCGACGGTCAGCACGTCGGTGACGCCGCGCCGCATCGAGCCGCTGGCGGCCGGCCGTGCGTCGTAGTCGAACGACTGCAGCCCGTAGTGGCGGCGCAGGAAGCCGGCTTCGAACGAATAGCTCGACAGCCCGGCGGACAGCATGCGTGTATCGACGTAGAGCGGCACGGAGGTCGCGACGGTGCGGCCGAGCGCGTCGCGCGTGATGACGGTCGCCTGGCCGGCACCCCTGATGCCCGGCACGTCATGGATGAGGAACGGGCCGCTCGGCACGTTGCCGGTGTACTGGCGCACGTTGTTGATGTACAGGTCGACGGCCGAGGGGACGGCGGCGGAGCCCGCGAGCGACGGGATCGGGAACGTGACGAGATCGGGGCGCAGCGCGAAGTTGCTGCGCCACTGGAAGCCGCCGATGCGCACCGAGCGCGTCCACGCGAGCGACCCCGAGATCGTGTCGCCGATCTGTGTCGTGCCTGGCCGCGCCGGGTCCGAGCGGCTCCATGACGTATCGAAGCGCGTGTAGCGCCGCTGGCCGTTGTAGAAGGTCGCGGCGCCCGTGGTGTCGAACACGCCGCCCGGATCGAAGTAGCGCACGTCGGTGTAGAGCGAGTACTGCCGGTCGCCGATCGTCTGCGCGTACGCCTCGTAGTTGATCGCGACGCCGCGCGACGCGCTGGCCGCCTGCGTGGGCGGCAACGCACGGCTGTCGACCGCGTACGGCCGGCGCAGCGAGTCGGGCATCTGCAGGTCGACGCTCTGGCGTGCCGCGTCGTAGCGGTAGCGCAGGCCGGGGATCGCGTCGAGGTTGACCGTCGCCGCGTCGGCGAGGCCGAGCCGGTCGGTGGCAACGCCGATCGTGCGCAGGTCGGCGCCGCTCGCCGACAGGTGGCCGTCGCGTTCGCGGAAGTGCGCGAGCAGCGTCGTGTTTTCGCCGTTGACGCTGACTTCGAGGATCACGTCGTGCGTGCCGTCGGTCATCACGAGCACCGGGAGTTCGTCAGCGCGCACCGGGCCGAATGCGAGCAGGCCGCCGGCCACGACGGCCGCGAGCACGGCGCGCGGCAAGCGGCGCGGCGCTCCGCGTCCATTGGCCGGGGCCATGCCGGCGCGTGGCGAAGGGGGAGAGGCCGGGCGGCGCACCGGCGGTCTAGCCCGGCGGCTCCACCGCGACGACCGCACTGGCCGGCTGCGAATTGACGGCCGCCCGCACCGTGACCTTGCCGCCGAGCGCGACGCCGGCCGGCAGCGGCACGCTCCACTGGCCGGTTCGGCCCGCGAGCGCGTAGCCGAGCAGCCCGCGCGTGAGCGGGTACGCGCGCCCGTCGCCGGTCACGAGTTCGACCGACGCGAGTTGCGCGCGCCGCGTGCCGCCGTTGTGCACGCGCAGCACCCAGCCGCCGTTGCTGCGCAGGAGCGCCCAGTCGAGCTGCGGCGCGCCGCTGGCGGCCGGCTCGACGAACACCGGAATCGAATAGCGCAGCCGGATCGACACGCCGTTGGCCGGTGCCTCGCCGGGCTGCGGCAACTCGTCGATCAGCAGCCGGTAGGTCTGCTCGGTACCGGCCGGCGTACGCGAAGCGCGCACGACGCGGATCAGCTGCTCGGCCTGCTTGCCGACCTCGATCAGCGGCGGGCTGGCGAGCAGATCCTGGGTGGGCGTCAACGCATCCTCGCCATTGGCCTGATCCCAGCGGAACACGCGCACCTGCCCGTACACCGGGCGCTCGCCCGGATTGCGGAGCGTGATGCCGGTGGCCGTGTCGTCGGCGCCGAATTCGATCGTGACGGGGGAAATCTGCAGCGACGCGGCGTGCGCGGCGCCGGCCGCGCACAGCAGCGCGGCGAGCGTTCGACGTAATGCGGACATGGGAAGCAGCGCCGGTCAGAAGTAGGCGGTTGCGGTGATGGTCGTCTGATAAGTGTCCGGCTTCGGCGTGGCTTGCGTGGGCACCTGTCCGTAGACGGTGAAGGACTGTGCGGACCCCGTGCCGGTGCCGGCCACGGTGTCCGTGCCTTGCGTGTTGCCCCAGATCGTCGTCCGTCCGGCGTCCTGGTAGAGCTGGAAGCCGACCGTCGTCGTCGTGTTGCCGGTCGCCGTGCCGGCCATCAGCCGGTTCGCGACGGTCGACCCCGTGACCAGGCCCGCGTCGAGACCGACGTTGTACGGCGTCGTGTTGGTGCAGGTGACGCTCAAGGTCGTCTGCTGGTTGATCGCGGCGGACAGCACGCCGTTCGTGCCGAAGGCCAGCGGGTTCGCCGTGATCGTGCAGTTCGGTTGCAGCGTGAGCGTGACGTTGAAGGTGGCGGTCGACGTGCCGTTCGAATAGATGGCGGCGTCTGCGGCGGGCGTCGAAAGGCCGACTGACAGCGCGAGCGACAATGTGGTGGATACGATGGCGACTTTCACGCAGATCCCTCATCGATCGAATTTTCGTTGGATTTATGCCGCGCTTCGCAGGCCACGGTATCGCAGATGCTGATACGAACCGGCAATTCTTTCAATATTAAAATCGAGCCTGTTTCATTTTGTTACATCTGGATTGGGTGTTGAGTAAATAAAGTCTGGAAGCATTGCGATTTGTGATTTCAATGCGCGAATTGAATGAAATATATTCCTGCGATGTAGCAAGTACTTCATGAATCATGCCGGATTCGGCCGTGATTTTTGCCCGAGCGGGCGGGGTGAATCAGCCTGTACGGAATGGTTGATTGATGAATCTGGCGGAATTGAGAGAATGAAAAATGAATCATTCAAGGGGATTGGGTTGATTTCGGCAATTCGCAAGAGAATTTTATTCTTGTCGAAACGGGATTCGCGGATATTCCGGATATTCGGGCTTGAAGATCGAATGAAGTGGAATTGACGGTTGAAAACGAGCGCGGCCGCATCGAGCGGCCGCGAACGTGTTCCGGTGCGGGGGGTGATCCGGCATTCGTCGCCGGTGGACGGCATGTCGCGATTACGAATTCGCGGCGGCCGGTGCGCGGCGCTGTTGCGCGATCTGCAGGAAGACGAGCGCGAGGCCGGCCGCGGCGATCAGCCCGCCGACGAGCGGCACGGCCGCATACCCGAAGCCCGCCGAGATCGCCGCGCCGCCGGCGGCCGCGCCGAGTGCGTTGCCGAGGTTGAACGCGCCGATGTTGACGGCCGACGCAAGGCCCGGCGCCTCGTGGGCCGCCCGCATCACGCGCATCTGCAGCGGCGGCACGACCGCGAACGTCGCGATGCCCCACACGAGCAGCGTGACGGCGGCGCCGGCATGCGTGCTGGCGAGCACCGGGAACGCGACCATCGTTGCGATCAGCAGCAGCAGGAAACCGATCAGCGTGCCGTCGAGCGAGCGGTCGGCCAGACGCCCGCCCGCGATGTTGCCGATCGAGAAGCCGACGCCGATCAGCACCAGCATCGCGGTCACGAAGCCGGGCGTGGCGCCGGTCAGGTGCTCGAGCGTCGGTGCGACATACGTGTAGAGCGTGAACATCGCGCCGGCGCCGAGCACGGTCGTGCCGAGCGCGCCGAGCACGACGGGGCGCGTCAGCACCGAGAGTTCGGCGCGCAGGTCGGGCATCTTGCCGGCTTCGCCCTTCGGCAGCGCGGCGAACAGCCCCGCGATCGCCACCAGGCCGAGGCCCGCGGTCGCCGCGAACGACATGCGCCAGCCGATGATCTGGCCGAGCCAGGTCGCGGCCGGCACGCCGCCGACGTTCGCGATCGTGAGACCCATGAACATCGTCGCGACCGCGCTGGCCTGCTTTTCGCGCGGCACGAGGCTGGCCGCGACCACCGAGCCGAGCCCGAAGAAGGCGCCGTGGTTGAGGCTCGTCACGAGGCGGGCGAGCAGCAGCGTCGTGTAGCCGGGCGCGAGTGCCGACAACAGGTTGCCGATCGTGAAGATCGACATCAGCGCGATCAGCGCCGAGCGGCGCGACCAGCGCGCGAGCAGCAGCGTCATCAGCGGCGCGCCGACCATCACGCCGATCGCGTAAGCACTGATCAGCATGCCGGCTTGCGGAATCGACACGTGCACGCCGTCGGCGATCACCGGCAGCAGGCCCATCGGCGAGAACTCGGTCGTACCGATGCCGAACGCACCGGCGGCGAGTGCCAGCAGCGGCAGCGCGGCGCCGCCGCCCGGGCGGGAAGGAGAGGAAGTCGTGGGGTTCACGCGATGTGCTCCTGTAATCGGGAAACAACGGCACGGGGCCATTGAGGACAGTGCGAAGTGTGCCTGCTTCACTTTTGCGGAAAAAGCCGTATCCGGACGAAATTATCTTGATTTCATTTCAACAATGCAGCGTGCAGCGAAACCGGCAGGCGGCGCGGGCGAACGAGTGGGGGGCTTTTTTTCGAAGGCTTTTTGTAAAGATTGGCGGGTGACTCTCGACCGGGATAGCGCGATCCATGAGCGGTTCGACGTGGACAGATACCCGTTTTGCCCTTTTTCGCCCGGGTGGCCCGGAAGCCGTCCGCCGCCCGTCCGGCGGCGTGGATCCGGCGGGCCGGCGAGGTGACGGCCATCGCACGGCGCGAGCGTCGCGTCACCACCGGAAACCCTTGGCAGACAAGGCGTGCAGGCAAAAAAAGCCCCGGCCACAGGGGGACCGTGACCGGGGCAGAAACGCATCCTCTCTTTGGCACGAGGGTTGGATGCGCGCGAAGTATATTTCGACGCGTGACAATTCGAACCGGCGTTAAACGGCCGTTTTGGGTGTCAATTTAAAAACACCGGCGCTGCGGCGTCTCACGTCGGCGTTTTGAAAGATGTTTAGCGCAAGGGATGCGGGTGATTAGTACGTCAGGCCAGTCGAACCGGCGGTTTGACGGAGAGGCATCCGGTCGTGGATCGACGGGGCGAATTCGGCTGCGCGAATCGTAGGGCGGACGCGTCTTCGGTCGAACCGCGCCCGGTCAGTTCGCTTCGCCGGCCGCATCGCGCACGGCCGCCAGAAACCGCGCGACGACGGGTGACGGCGGCACGGCGGCGCCGTCGAACACGAACTCGATGTCGAAGCGGCTCGCGAGTTCGTCGAGCGCGACGAGCCTGACCGTGTGCGGGCAGGTCGGCGACGCGCTTTCCGGCACGAACGCACAGCCCATTCCGGCCGCGACGAGGCCGATCAGCGTCGGGATGTCGCTGCCGACCTGCGCGATGCGCGGCGTGAAGCCGGCCTGCCGGCACTGTGTCATCAGGAACCGGTGATGCGCGGCGGAGCGCTGCGCGTCGAACCACACGAACGGCTCGTTCGCGACGTCGGCCAGCGTGCGCGGCGCGGTGAAGTGTCCGCCCGGCGGCGCGGGCATCGCCAGCACGAAGCGGTCGCTCAGCAACCGTACGCCGGACAGGTGCGGCGCCTCGTCGCGGCGCCACGCCATGATGCCGCCGTCGAGCTGGCCGCGCACCAGCGCGTTCGCCTGTTCGGCCGACAGCATCGGCGCGATCGACAGCTTGACGTCGGGGCAGGCATCGCGAAACGCCCTGAGGACGTTCGCGACGACGGGCAACGGCAGGCAGTTCGGCAACGCGCCGAGCCGTAGTTCGCCCAGCTGGCCGGCCGCGCTGCGCAGCGCACGCTCACGGCTGTCCTGCAATGTCGCGAGCAGGCCGGTCGCGTCCTGAAGGAAGCTCGTGCCGGCCGCCGTGAGCGTGACGCCCGTTGTGCGGCGGATCAGCAGCGGCGTGCCGATCGCGTCCTCGAGTTCGCGGATCTGCCGCGACAGCGCGGGCTGGACGATGCCGGCCGCACGGGCGCCCGCCATCACGCTGCCGGCTTGTGCGACGGCGACGAAGTAGCGCAGGTGACGCAATTCGATCTGGCGCATGCGGTATCCGTTCCGGTTTGTTGATATACCTGTGAAGCATAGCAAGTGCCATGCAATGGTATTGGAAAGCATGGAGAGCCTGCCGTACGATGGCCGTCATCGCCGCTCGCCCTCGCGCGTCGCGTGCGCTTCTTCCGCGAGTTTCTTCCGTTCGCCTCTATTCCCATTGGTTCCGTCCCCATGCCGCTTCATATCCCGACCCCCTATATCCGCTCGCAAATCGCGTCCCGCCGGCTCGGCAGGACCATCCGGCTGAAGCTCGATGCGCTGCAGCCGTCGGGCTCGTTCAAGCTGCGCGGCATCGGTGCCGTCTGCGAAGCGCGGCACGCGGCCGGCGCGCGGCGGTTCGTGTCGTCGTCGGGCGGCAACGCGGGCATCGCGGTCGCCTATTGCGGCCGCGTACTTGGCGTGCCGGTACGCGTCGTCGTGCCGGAAAGCGCATCGGCCCGCGCCCGCGACCTGATCCGTGTCGAGGGCGCGGAGCTGATCGTGCACGGCCCGAGCTGGGCCGAGGCGAACGCGTTCGCGCAGTCGACGCTCGGCGAGCACGATGCGTTCGTGCACCCGTTCGACGACCGCGTGCTGTGGCAGGGCCACGCGACGATGATCGACGAGATGGCGGCGGCCGGCCCGAAGCCCGACGCGGTCGTGCTCGCGGTCGGTGGCGGCGGGCTGCTGTGCGGCGTGCTCGAAGGGCTGGCGCGCAACGGCTGGCACGACGTGCCGGTGGTCGCGGCCGAAACGGAAGGCGCCGACTGCTATGCGCGCTCGCTCGCGCAGGGGCGCCCGGTCGAATTGCCGGCGATCACGAGCATCGCGACGTCGCTCGGCGCGAAGCGGCCGTGCGACGCGGCGGTCGAATGGGCGACGCGGCACGAGATTCATCCGGTCGTCGTGTCCGACGCCGACGCGGTGGCCGCGTCGCTGCGCTTCGTCGACGAACACCGGATCGTCGTCGAGCCCGCCTGCGGTGCCGCGCTGGCTGCGCTCGAGCGGCCGGTGCCCGTGCTCGCGTCGGCGAAGGATATCGCCGTGATCGTCTGCGGCGGCGTGACGGCGACCGTCGAGCAGTTGCAGACGCTGCGCGCGACGTTGCGGTAGGTAACGCGGCCGTAGACGATCACGGCGAACGCGTGCATTGGCGCGTATTCCCGCCGCGAAGCGTCGTCGCCATGCCGGCTACGCAACGGACAGGCAGCCGCCAGCGTGGAAATTCATGCGAGGAACGACGGGGAAGGGTGCGTATCGTCGCGCTGCGCCGGTTACGGCCGGGCGCGGCGATACGGGTGGCCGGTCAGTTTGCGGCCGGTGCGCTCGCGCCGGACGGGGCGGACGATGCGACAGGATTGGCCGCGGCAGGCGCGGGTGCCGAGCTCGAGGGCGCCGATGCCGGTACGGCGGCCGATGCGGCGGACACGGGCGCAGGCGCGGCCGGTGCCGGCGTTGGCGTCGCAGCGGCGGGTGGGGAAGCGGCGGGCGCCGAGGCCGCTGTGGCGGGTGTCGATGCCGGACTGGAAGCGGAAACAGGCGTGGAAGCGTGCGCGGGCGCCGATGCCGGTGTGGACGCCGCCCCGGACGCTGTTGCAGGTGCCATCGCCGGTGCGGGCGTCGACGCGGTGGTTGGAGCCGGTGCAGCGCCCGCAGCCGGAACCGAAGCCGGAACCGGAGCCGAAGCTGGTACCGAAGCCGAAGCCGGTACCGCACCCGAACCCGACGCGGCCACCGGCGCGGCAGCACGCATCGCCGCCGGCGCGACCACGGCCGACGCCGCGGCCGGCACGGCATGCGCGCCCGATTCGGGGGCGACGGCCGGCAGCGAAAGCGGCACCGGCGCCGCGGGCGGCGTCGGCACGGCCGGGGTCGTCATCTTCATCGGCTCGCCCTGCGGCGTCGGCGCGGGTTCGGGCAGCGGCGTGACGGGTTCCTTCTCGGCGGCCTTGACGGTCGCGCGGTCGCGGCGGGCCGGGTCGATCTTCAGGAAATGCTCGACGAGATTGAAGAAGCGCTCATAGAACACGCCGGCGGGAATCGTCTCGCTGGCGGTCTTGACGAGCGCGTCGTCGCTCGACCCGATCGGCAGCGACAGCGAGCCGAACACGCTGAGCCCGACGCTGGCCGACGTATTCGACTTCTTCAGCGTGTAACGATCCTGCACCGCGTTGACGTACGCGATGCTCGACGAGCCGTCCGCGTTCGCGTCCGCACACACGACGTGAAACTCGATCACCACGTGCATGTCGTTGTTCGGCTGGAAATTCTTGCTGCCGTCGACCGCATCGTTGCGCGACGACGACACCACATAACCCTGGCTCAGCAGCGCGCGCCGCGCGGCCTCGCAGGCCGCGTCGGATTTCGAATGGAACGTATGCGCATACGGGCTGCTCGTCGCGTCGAACTGTTCCTGCTGGTAGATCGGCTTGGGCGGCGACGAGCACGCCGCCAGCACGGTCGCGGCCGCGAGCGCGCACGAAACGGAAAACAGGCGAAATCGGTTGTGCATGGCGTCTTTCAGAAGGCTTGGCGAGAGGCCGCGCAACGGCGGTGCCTGGATGAAGCGCGCGGCAATCTCGTAAGGCCGGGGCGCCATTATAGTTTCGTTTGATGTCGCACTCGCTTCAGTCGGCCGGCGCGCCGCGCGCCGCGTCCAGCAATTGCGACGTCAGCGGATGGTGTTCGCCGCGCCGCGAACGGATCGCGTGGATCTCCTCGGTCACGTCGCCCGCGCGCCCGAGCCGCCGCAACCCGCGCAGCAGCGACGCATCGTTCGCGCCGAGTTCGCTCAGCGGAAACACGCCGAGGCCGCGCGCCGCGAACACGGCCATCAGCGCGCTGTCCTCGAATTCCCCGGCCACGCGGGGCACGATCCGCTCACCTTCCAGCCACCGGTCGAGGCGCGCGCGCAGCGCCGAATGTGCGGTCGGCAGCAGCACGGGCAGCTCGGCGAGGCACTGCGGAAAGTGCTCCCGCGCGGCCGGCGTGACGAGTGCCGCGGGGCCGTACCAGTCGACCGGCGACGCGACGAGCCGCTCGCTCGTCACGCGCAGGTTCGAACCGGACGGTGCGCCCTGGCCGGCCAGCACGAGATCGAGATGATGCAGCGCGAGCTCCGCGAGCAGCGCGTCGTGCTCGCCCTCGTGGCACAGCAGCCGCAGCGTTGGGGTATCCAGCACGGGTGCCAGGATCGCGTGCGCGGCAAGCTTGGAGATGCCGTCCGCGAGGCCGACCGCGAGCCGCACGGTCGGCTGGCTGGCCGCCGCGCGCACTTCGTCGGGGATCAGCCGTCCCATCTCGAAGATCGCCTCCGCGCGCGCAAACGCGGCCTGGCCGGCGTCGGTCATCGCGACGCTGCGCCCGGCCGGGCGCAGCAACTGGTGCCCGAGCGCCTTCTCGAGCTCGCGCACCTGCGCGCTGATGGTCTGCACGGCCATGTCGAGCCGTCCGGCCGCGCGCGCAAAGCCGCCTTCCTTCACGACGACCCAGAAGTAGTACAGATGTCGGAAATTGAGCATCGGATCGTAATTTCGGAAAAACCGAACCAAAAATCAGATTCTCTCTGATTTTTACGAAGTTCTGGGCGGCATATCATCGGGCTTTCCACTTTCGAATCGGCCCATTTCATGGACTACCTGCTGACGCTTGCCGCCGACCCTGCCGTCTGGGCGGCGCTTCTGACGCTCGTCGTGATGGAAGTCGTGCTCGGCATCGACAACCTGATCTTCATCTCGATCCTCAGCAACAAGCTGCCCGAAGCGCAGCGCGCCCGCACGCAGCGCCTCGGCATCGCGCTCGCGCTGGTGATGCGCCTCGCGCTGCTCGGCAGCGTCGCGTGGATCGCAAGCCTCACCGAACCGGTGTTCACGCTGTTCGACCATGCGTTCTCGTGGCGCGACATGATCCTGCTGTCGGGCGGCCTGTTCCTCGTGTGGAAGGCGACCACCGAGATCCATCACCACGTGTCGCACGACGGTGACGGCGCGGGCGGTGCCGGCGGCGCGGCAGGCCTGACGATGTGGGCCGCGATCGGCCAGATCGTGATGCTCGACATCGTGTTCTCGATCGACAGCATCGTGACCGCGATCGGCATGACCGAACACGTGCCGATCATGTTCGTCGCGGTGATCGTCGCCGTCTCCGTGATGCTGTTCGCCGCGCAGCCGCTCGCACGCTTCATCGAACGCAACCCGACCATCGTGATGCTCGCGCTGTCGTTCCTGGTGGTGATCGGCATGACGCTGATCGCCGAAGGTTTCGGCTCGCATGTGCCGAAGGGTTACATCTACGCGGCGATGGCGTTCTCGGCGTTCGTCGAGGGCATGAACATGCTGGCGCGGCGCGCGAAGGCGAAGCGCGCGGCACGGACGGAAGGCCGCTGAGCGGCCGCGCGCGACACCGGCTGCCGCTCAGGCGGCACCCGGCTCGCGCGTTTCATACGGCATCCAGACGAAATTCGCACGGAAAGGAGAAGCGCGATGAAATGCCCTGTCTGCAAGACGCCCGACCTGCTGATGGCCGAGCGCCAGTCGATCGAAATCGACTACTGTCCGACCTGCCGCGGCGTATGGCTCGATCGCGGCGAACTCGACAAGCTGATCGCGCGCGAAGCCGGCGACGCGCCGGTGCGTCGCGACGAGACGCCCGTGCGGCACGATGCGCAAGCGCCGCGCGGCCATGACGGCGGGTGGGGGCGCGACGGCCGCGCTCACGACGACCGGGACCGGCACGATGGCCGCTCGCACGGCGATCGTTACAAGCATGACGGCCAGCGTCGCCGGAAATCGGTGTTCGACCTGTTCGACTTCGACTGACTCCGCCGATGTCGTCATGTCGTTGAAAAGCCCCGCCGGGCGCGTGCCCGGCGGGGCTTTTTCACGCGTGCGGGACGACGGCGCGCACCGATGCTTACGCGTTGCCGGCCGTCACGTCGATGCGGCGCGGACGCGTTTCCTCGCGGCGCGGAATCGTCAGCGTCAGCACGCCGTCGCGCAGGTTCGCGTCGATCCTCGACGTGTCGAGGTCGGGGCTCAGCACGAAGCTGCGCGCATAGCGCGTCGCGCGGATTTCGGCATGCCGCACGCGGAGGTCGGCCGGCGTATCGAGGTGCGTGTCGGCCTCGATCGTCAGCGTGTTGTCGTGCACCTTCACGTCGAGGTTCTCGCGCGGCACGCCGGGCAGGTCGGCCCGCAGCGTGACGCCGAGGTGATTCTCGACGATGTCGACGGCCGGCGTGATCGCGGGCCGGCGCGCCGCTTCGGCGGCAGCGGGGTGGACGGTGCTCGATTGGCGTTCGGCGAGGGTCGGGTTCGCATTCATGTCGGTATCCTGAGTATTATTGAACGGTGATCGCGCGCGGCTTCGATGCCTCGCGCCGGCCGACGCGAATCAGCAGGCAGCCGTTTTCGTAGCGGGCGCTGACCTGGTCGGGATCCGCGTCACGCGGCAGTTCGACGACGCGGCGGAACGCACCGTGAAAGCGCTCCTGCGCATAGGTGCGCAGGTCGTCGCCTTCTCCGCCTGGCGCCGGCTTGCGCTCGCCGCTGATGGTCAGCAGGTCCTTGTCGATCGACACGTCGAAGTCGGCCGCGGCCATGCCGGGCGCGAACGCGACGATCTCGATCGCGCTGTCGGTGGCGCCGACGTTGAGCGCGGGAAAGGCGCCGGGCCGCACCGCGCGAATGCCGGACGGACGATCGCCGAGCAGGTTCGCCACCTGCCGCTGCACGCGGGCGAATTCGTCGAACAGGTCGCTGCCGAAATGGATACCGCTCATGTGAGTCCTCCTGAACAGGGAACGCGGGAGACGTGACGGCGCGACGCCGGCGGCGGGCGCGACGCGGGGGCTCCACTGGGTCGAAACGGGGGCAGTGCGTGGTGCGGTGCACTGCCCGACGACGCGTAATTAGTGGCCGCCGCAGCGCATTTCAAGAGGGGATCCACAATCTGCATCAATGCAGGCCCGTGCGGTTCGATGCGACAATCGCCGCGATCTATCTGCAGACCAACGACACGGGACAACCATGGACATTCGACGCATCGCGATCGTCGGCGCCGGCGTGATCGGCGCCAGCTGGGCCGCTTTCTACCTGACGCAGGGCTTCGACGTCGTCGCGACCGATCCGGCGCCGCAAGCCGACGCGCGGCTGCGCGACGCACTGGCCGCGTTTCTCGGCGAGCGGGCCGCCGAGCTTTCCGCGCGGCTGTCGTTCGATGCCGATCTCGTGCGTGCGCTCGACGGCGTCGACTTCGTGCAGGAGAACGGCCCGGAGCGGCTCGACCTGAAGCGCGCGCTGTACCGGCAGATGGACGACGTGCTGCCCGCGCACGTGCCGATCGCGTCGAGTTCGTCGGGCCTGAAAATGTCGGACATCCAGACCGCGTGCGACAAGCATCCGGAACGTTGCCTGATTGCGCATCCGTTCAATCCGCCGCACCTGATTCCGCTCGTCGAGCTGGTCGGCGGCGAGGCCACCGGCCAGGACGTGATCGCGCGCGTGAAGGCGTTCTACGATGCGCTCGGCAAGCAGACGATCGTCCTCAACAAGGAGATGACCGGCCACGTCGCGAACCGGCTCGCCGCGGCGTTGTTCCGCGAGGTGTATCACCTCGTCGGCGAAGGCGTCGTGAGCGTTGCCGATGCGGACAAGGCCGTCGCCTGGGGGCCCGGCCTGCGCTGGGGGCTGATGGGGCAGTGCCTGACCTATCACCTGGGTGGCGGCGCGGGCGGAATCGCGCACTTCCTGGAACACCTGTCGGGGCCGATCACGAGCTGGTGGGACGACCTCGGCACGCCCTCGTTCAACCCGGTCGTCGATCGCAAGCTGAACGACGAATTGCGCGCGATCCAGGGCGAGCGTTCGATGCAGGAACTGGCGGCCGAACGCGACCGCCTGCTCGTCGAGCTGATCGACGCGCGGCGCCGCAGTTTCCTGCCGTGATCGCGCGTGGGCGGAGCGTTTCGGTCGGGCCGCGATCGGTCGGACCGCGATCGGTCAGCCCGCGCTCCGCTACTGCTGCGCGGCCGTTTGCGGTGCCCGCGGCGTCTGGGCAAGCCACGACGGGCTTGCGGCCTGCACGAGTTCGCGGTTGCGCGCGCGCGTCTCGGCGCTCGGCGGGTAGTTGCCGTCGTTGGTCGGCAGTTCACCGTCGAGATAGGCCTGCTTGAGCTGGGCGATGACTTCCGCGCGTGTCAGGCCCGGTTCGGGCGCAGCGGCATCGGTCTGGGCAAAGGCGGGGGACAGCAGGGCGGCGGCGGCGGTCGCGACGGCGAATCGCAAGACATTCATGGCGTGCTCCGATCAAGGGGACGGGACACCGGATGCGCGCGGCGGCTGCCGTGCGTTCCGATGGGGCCCATTGTCGTGAGCGGGTGCTGCGCGGACGATGACGCGTTCCGGGCAGAACGGTCAGTTGCGGGCGCGGCCGCCCGCGCGTGCGCGCGTCGTGCCCGGTGAGCTTACAACTCCGACGCGGCCGTGATCAGCGTGGCTTCGAGCGCGAGCGTCGATCGCGACGCGGCCGCCGGCCGGTCGATCACGTACTCGAGTTCGCCGAGCTCGGGCAGCCCCGCGTCGAGCCGCGCGAGCCCGGCCGGGATCACGTAGCCCGCGAACGCGCTGACGCCGAGCCCCGCGCTCGCGGCGGCGCGCAACACCGCGACGCTGCTGCTGACTACCGCGATCCGGTACGGCCGCCCGACGGCTTCGAGCGATTCGAGCACGCGGCGGCGCGACACGCTCGGCTCCGGATGCATCGCGAGCGGCAGCACGGTCTCGTGGCCGGTGATCCGCGAATCGGGGCCCGTGCACCAGTACAGCGGCTCGCTGCGGATCACGCGGCCGCGCCGGCTGCCCGCGATGCGCTTCGCGAACACGAGATCGTGCCGCCCTTCGTCGAGCGCGTCGAACAGGTCGCCCGACAGCCCGGTCGAGATCGCGAGCTCGACTTCCGGATTGCGCTGCACGAAGCTTGCGAGCGCGGCCGTCAGGTGCGCCGACGCGAAATCCTCCGACATCGCGAGCCGCACCTTGCCCGACAGCGGCGGCCCGCACACCGACGTGACGGCCTCGTCCATCAGTTCGAGGATGCGCACCGCGTAGCGGAACAGCGCGTCGCCGTGCTGCGACAGGTGCACGTTGCGCGTGTCGCGTTCGAACAGCGGCCGGTCGAGCAGCTCCTCGAGGCGGCGGATATGCTGGCTGACGGTCGACTGCGACAGGCTCACGCGCTCGGACGCGGCGGTGAAGCTGCCGGACTGGGCGACGGCGACGAAGCTGCGCAGCAGCTCGGGCGGTAACGGGCGCATTGCTAAATCCACTGAATCGGTTTCGACAACTTCATAAATGGCCGGATATTGCGGCGCTAGTATCGGATCACGCCTCGGTGCGTGCCCGTCACGGCGCGCACCGGATGCGTGGCCCGCGTCGTGCCGGCGGCTGCATCGGGCAGTCTACGGCATCCGGCGTCCGGCCCGAAACCGCATCATCCCATCGACCGCCCGAGAACGCGCCCGCACGACGGGCCGCCGGGCCGCGGCGCACCGCCGCAGGAGACAAGTCCGCGCACGGGATCGGCGTGCGGGGCCGGTTCCTGCATGCGTCCGGCGCCCGTCACGAAGAGACTGGAGACGACTCATGATCATCTACGGAACCGCGCTGCTGGCGTTCTGCCACCTGGCCGGCCTGTTCCTCGGCGACCTGCTCGGCAGCGCGATCGGCGTGAAGACCAACGTCGGCGGCGTCGGCATCGCGATGCTGCTGCTGATCTGCCTGCGCCTGTGGCTGCACCGGCGCGGCTGGCTGCCGAAGGAAACCGAGGCCGGCGTCGGGTTCTGGGGCGCGATGTACATCCCCGTCGTCGTCGCGATGGCCGCGAACCAGAACGTCGTCGCCGCGCTGAAGGGCGGCCCCGTCGCGCTGCTGGCCGCCGTCGGCGCGGTCGCGATCTGCGCATGCTGCATCGCGGTACTCGTGCGCACCGGGCGCGACGACACGGCCTTCGCGGCCGTGCCGCAATTCGAAGAACAGTGACGGAGGCCGCCATGCTGCAGATGCTCGAAAAAGTCGTCGCCCACAACGGGCTCGTCGCGTCGTTCGCGCTGGTCGGCCTGATCATGTGGCTGTCGTCGATCGCGTCGCGCAAGCTCACGTTCGGCCGTGTGCACGGCTCCGCGATCGCGATCGTCATCGGCCTCGTGCTCGCCTATGTCGGCGGCGCATTCACCGGTGGCGAGAAGGGGCTGGCCGACGTCAAGCTGTTCGCCGGCATCGGCCTGATGGGCGGCGCGATGCTGCGCGATTTCGCGATCGTCGCGACCGCGTTCGAAGTGCAGCCGACCGAGGCGCGCAAGGCCGGGCTCGTCGGCGTCGTGTCGCTGCTGCTCGGCACCGTGCTGCCGTTCATCGTCGGTGCGTGCATCGCGCGCGCGTTCGGCTACACCGACGCGGTCAGCATGACGACCATCGGCGCGGGCGCCGTCACCTACATCGTCGGCCCCGTGACGGGCGCGGCGATCGGCGCGAGCTCCGACGTGATCGCGCTCAGCATCGCGACGGGGCTCGTGAAGGCGATCATCGTGATGGTCGGCACGCCGGTCGCGGCCAACTTCATGGGCCTGAAGACGCCGCGTTCCGCGATGATCTTCGGTGGTCTGGCCGGCACCGTCAGCGGCGTGAGCGCGGGGCTCGCCGCGACCGACCGGCGGCTCGTCCCGTACGGCGCGCTGGTCGCGACGTTCCATACGGGTGTGGGCTGCCTGCTCGGGCCGTCGGTGCTGTTCTTCACGACGCGCGCGCTGGTCGGCGCGTAGCGCGCTGCGATGCGGCCCAGGCGCGCGGGCCGCATCCATCGCGGCGTCCTCTGAGTCGCATTCGTCAACATCATCAATCGGCGGCGGCGCCCGGCTTAGAATGCCGCTGAACCATCGAAGCGGGAGAACTGTTCATGACGGGATGGAATCACGCGCGGCAGGCGCGCGATGCACGCCTCGCGGCCGGTGCGCGTTTCGCGCAGGGCAAGCGGGTCGATGCGCGCGACGCCGTCGCGTTGCTCGAAGCGGTGCTGCGGCCCGGCGACCGCGTGTGCCTCGAAGGCGACAACCAGAAGCAGGCCGACCTGCTCGCGACGGCGCTCGCCGACGTCGACAGCGCGAAGATTCACGACCTGCACATGGTGCAGTCGGGCGTCGTGCTGCCCGAGCATCTCGACGTGTTCGAGCGCGGCATCGCGAAGCGCCTCGACTTCGCGTATTCGGGCCCGCAGTCGCAGCGCATCGCGAAGCTGCTGTTCGGCGGCAAGATCGCGCTCGGCGCGGTGCACACCTATCTCGAGCTGTTCGCGCGCTACTTCATCGATCTCACGCCGCAGGTCGCGCTGATCGCCGCGGTCAGCGCCGACGCCGACGGCAACCTGTACACGGGCCCGAACACCGAGGACACGCCGACCGTCGTCGAGGCCACCGCGTTCAAGGACGGCATCGTGATCGCGCAGGTCGACCGCATCGTCGACAAGGTGCCGCGCGTCGACATTCCCGGCGACCGCGTGCACTTCATCGTCGAGGCGGGCCGGCCGTTCTACGTCGAGCCGCTGTTCACGCGCGACCCGGCCGCGATCACCGAGACGCAGATCCTCACCGCGATGCTCGCGATCAAGGGCATCTACGAACCTTACGGCATCAAGCGCCTGAACCACGGGATCGGCTTCAACACGGCCGCGATCGAACTGCTGCTGCCGACCTACGGCGAGAAGCTCGGGCTGAAGGGCAAGGTCTGCTCGCACTGGGCGCTCAATCCGCACCCGACGCTGATTCCCGCGATCGAATCGGGCTGGGTCGAGCAGATCCACTGCTTCGGCTCGGAAGTCGGGATGGACGACTACATCCGCGCACGTTCCGACATATGGTTCACGGGCTCCGACGGGTCGCTGCGCTCGAACCGCGCGTTCTGCCAGACGGCCGGCCTCTACGCGTGCGACATGTTCATCGGCTCGACGCTGCAGATCGACCTGTCCGGCCATTCGTCGACGGTCACCGCCGAGCGCATCGCCGGTTTCGGCGGCGCGCCGAACATGGGCAGCGATGCGCGCGGCCGGCGTCACCCGAGCGAGCCGTGGCTGAAGGCCGGCGCGGAAGCCGATCCCGATACGCCGGCGGCACTCAGGCGCGGCCGCAAGCTCGTCGTGCAGATCGGCGAGACGTTCGGCGACAAGAACGTGCCGATGTTCGTCGAGAAACTCGACGCGCTGAAGCTTGCCGACAAGCTGCAGCTCGACCTCGCGCCGATCATGGTCTACGGCGACGACGTCACGCACATCGTCACCGAGGAAGGGATCGCGAACCTGCTGATGTGCCGCGACAGGGACGAACGCGAGCACGCGATCCGCGGCGTCGCCGGTTATACGGAGATCGGCCGCGGCCGCGACCGGAAGATGGTCGAGCGGCTGCGCGAGCGCGGCGTGATCCGCCGTCCGGAGGATCTCGGCATCGATCCGCTCGACGCCGATCGCCGCTGGCTCGCCGCGCGCTCGATCAAGGATCTCGTGCACTGGTCGGGCGGGCTTTATGCGCCGCCGGCCCGGTTCCGCAACTGGTGAGGAAGAGGGCATGGAACAGTTGAACTATCGCTTCACCGCGCGCGAGCGCGCGAAGGGCGAGCTGGCCGCGGCGCTCGTCGGCGTGGTGGCATCCGGCAATCTCGAGGTGCTCGTCGAGCGCGTGCTGCCGGGCAACGAATGCGAGATCGACATCCGCACCGCGGCGGTCGGTTTCGGCGCGGTGTGGCAGGCCGTCGTCACGGATTTCGTCGAGCGGCGCACGCCGGGCGGCCTGAAGCTGTCGATCAACGACGGCGGCGCGCGGCCCGACATGGTGTCGCTGCGGCTCGCGCAGGCCGTGCGCGCGATCGAGGGGGACGCATGATGAGCGACATTCATCACACCCATGACGCCCCCGCATTCGTCGCGAACGCGGCGAGCTGGTACGAAGCATCGGCGCGGCAGCGCGTCGACGGGCTGCTCGACGCGGGCAGCTTCGACGAATTCCTCGGGCCGGCCGAACGCGTGACGAGCCCGCACTTGCCGCTGTTCGACCTGCCGCAGCAGTTCGACGACGGGATGGTGGTCGGCCACGGCCGGCTCGACGGGCAGCCGGTGTTCGTCGCCGCGCAGGAAGGCCGCTTCATGGGCGGGGCGTTCGGCGAAGTGCACGGCGCGAAGCTCACCGGGCTGCTGCGCGCCGCGCGCGAAGTCGGCAAGCCGGTGCTGATCCTGTTCGATACGGGGGGCGTGCGGCTGCAGGAGGCGAACGCGGGCGAACTCGCGATCGCCGAGATCATGCGCGCGCTCGTCGAAACGCGTGCGGCCGGCGTGCCGGTGATCGGGCTGATCGGCGGGCGCGCGGGCTGCTACGGCGGCGGCGGATTGCTCGCCGCATGCTGCTCGGCGCTCGCGGTGTCGGAGCAGGGCCGTATCAGCGTGTCGGGCCCCGAGGTGATCGAAACCAATCGCGGCGTCGAGGAGTTCGATTCGAAGGACCGCGCGCTGATCTGGCGCACGATGGGCGGCAAGCACCGGCGGCTGATCGGCGGCGCGGATCGCTACGTGGCCGATACGCCGGACGCGTTCCGCGCGGCCGCGCTCGAGCTGATCGGGCGTGCGCCGGCATTCGATGCGGCGATGCTGCGTGCCGAGCAGGCGCGTCTCGAGGCGCGTGTCGAAAGGTTCGGCGCATGCAACGATGCGCTCGACGTCTGGCGCGCGCTCGGGGCCGACAAGCCGGAAGCGATTCCGGGCATGCCGGACGACACGTTCGTGTCGCTCGCGGATCAATTGCAGGAGAGCACGCATGACGCTCGATGAAGTGCTGAATGCCTTGTTTCCCCAGGGCCACTCGATCGCCCGCACCGGCGGCCTGTTGACGGGGCATGCGGAACTGGCCGGTACGCGCGTCGACGTGATCGGCGTCGCCGACCGCTTGCCGTTCGGCATCGACGAGGCGCTGACGCTCGCGGCGCGCGTGCTCGACACGATCGCGCGCGGCGGCGACACGCCGATCCTCGTGCTCGTCGACAGCGACAGCCAGCGGATGAGCAAGCGCGACGAACTGCTCGGCCTGAACGAGGGGCTGTCGCATCTCGCGAAGTGCCTGATGCACGCGGATCTCGCCGGGCACCGGACGATCGGCGTGCTGTACGGCCACACGGCCGCCGGCGCGTTCATCGCGACCGCGCTCGCGACGCGCACGCTGCTTGCGGTGCCGGGCGCCGAACCGGAAGTGATGGATCTGCCGTCGATGTCGCGCGTGACCAAGCTGCCGATAGACGTGCTGAAGGAGATGGCGCGCTCGACACCGGTGTTCGCGCCGGGGCTCGACAATCTCGTGAAGATGGGCGCCGTCGACGCCGTGCTCGATCCGGCCCGCGCGCTCGACGCGCAGGTCGGCGAATGGCTCGGCAAGCCGGCCGACCGCGTCGACCGGCGCGCTGCGCGCGGCCGGCCGGTGGCTGCCGATGTCGCGCGGCGCGTCGAGGCGCTCGCGCGTGCCGCGCGCTGAGATGCCGCTGCGCCGCCACACGCTCGTCACGTTGACGGCGGCGGGGTGGGGCGCGGCATTCGCGCGCGATCCCGCGCTCGCCGCCGATCCGCTCGTGCAGGTGTGGGCCGCGCGCGGCCGGCCGCTGATCGTGCGCCGCGCGTCGCCCGACGAGGCCGATGCCGGCCGCGTGCCGCTCGGCCTGCCGCTGCCGCCGTCCGCGGGCAAGCGGCGCATCGCGCTGAACGCAGCGGCCGATGCGCTCGCGACGGTCAGCCCGCTGCCCACGTTGTCCGACGTGCTCGCGGCCGCGCCCGACGCGTGGCGCGCACCGTTGCGCGAGCTCGATGCGCTCGGCGCGCGGTGCGGCGTGCAGGGCCGCGTGTTCGGCAGCCTCGCATGGCAGGCGCTGACGGGCGAGCCGTACCTGGGCGAGTCGTCCGACCTCGACATCGTGTTCCCGCTACCGGAAGCGGCATCGGTCGCGACGCTGCTCGACGGCCTTGCGGCGATCGACGGGCGCGCGCCCATGCGCATCGACGGCGAACTGCTGCGCAACGACGGTGCGGGCGTCAACTGGCGCGAACTGCACGCGCGGCAGCCTGAAGTCGCGGTCAAGACGGCGATCGCCGTCGAACTGATGCCGGCCGACGCCTTCACCGGGGGCGCGCGATGACTGCATGGGCCGCCTGCCGCATACCGGCGCCGTCCGAAGCCGAGCGCATCGCCGAACTGGCCGAGCGCAGCCTCGTGCTCGAGATCGAGACCTATCCGAAGCCGGGGCTCGTCAGTCACGTCGACACCGGCAGTCATACCGACATGGATGCCGCGACCTTCGCACGCAGCGCCGCCGTGCTGCGGCCTTACTTTGCGGAACTGGCCGACGCAGGCGCGCGCGATGCGGACATGGCCGTGCTGCGCAAGATCGGCCTGCGCGCCGAGCACGCGATGCTCGCCGCGACCGGCGGCGTCAACACGCATCGCGGCGCGATCTTCGGGCTCGGGCTGCTGTGTGCGGCGGCGGGCCGGCGTGCGACGCCGGGCGCCGTGCCGGGCGGGACGACGCTCGGCGCGTTCGTCTCCCGCCGCTGGGGCGCCGACATCCTCGGCGGCCCGCGCCTGCCCGACAGCCATGGCGAACGCGCGAGCCGCCGCTATGGCGTCGGCGGCGCGCGCCGCGAGGCGGCCGACGGTTTCACGACCGTCTATGCGGTCGGGTTGCCCGCGCTGCGCCGCGCGCGGCGCGACCTGCCCGGCGACCCGGAAGCGGCGCGCGTCGACGCGTGCTTTGCGCTGATCGCCGCGCTCGACGATACGAACCTGCTGCACCGGGGCGGGCAGGACGGCCTCGAATTCGCGCAAGCAACCGCACGCGCGTTCGTTGCACGCGGCGGCGTGCGGGCGCGCGACTGGCGGCTACGCGCGGCCGGCGCGCATCGTGCGTTCGTCGCGCGCCGGCTGAGCCCGGGCGGCGCGGCCGACCTGCTCGCGATGAGCGTTTTCGTCGATGCGCTCGAAGCCGACGGAGGCGCGCGATGACGCTGGCCATCCTCTGCTCGGGACAGGGCGCGCAGCGCGCCGACATGTTCGACCTGACCGGCACTGCACCGCAGGCCGATGCGGTGTTCGCACACGCCGGCCGGCTGCTCGGCGACGATCCGCGCGCGTGGGTGCGGCAGGCCGGGCCGGACGCGCTGCGTGAAAACCGTGCCGCGCAGATCCTCTGCACGGTCCAGGCGCTCGCGGCGGCCGCGCTGCTCGACGCGGTGTGGCCGCGCCGGCGCTGCGTCGCCGGCTACAGCGTCGGCGAAGTCGCGTCGTGGAGCGTCGCGGGGATGATCGAGCCGGACGCCGCGCTCGACCTGGCCGATGCGCGCGCGCGTGCAATGGATGCCGCGAGCGGCGGCGGCGAGCGGATGGTGTTCGTGCGCGGCCTGACGCGCGCTCGGCTTGCGCGATTGTGCGACGGCCGCGACGCGGCGATCGCGATCGCGAACCCGGGCGACGCGTTCGTGGTCGCGGGGCGCCAGCCCGATGTCGATGCGGTGGCCGACGACGCGTCGCGCGACGGTGCGCTGCGCGTCGCGCCCGTCTGCGTGCGGATCGCGTCGCACACGCGCCGGCTCGCCGCGGCCGTGCCGGTGTTTCGCGCGTCGCTCGCCGCCGCTCACGTGCGGCGGCCGTTGCCCGGCACGCGGCTCTTTTCGGGTATCGACGGCGCGTCGGTGCTCGACGTCGACGCGGGACTCGACAAGCTGGCCCGGCAGATCGCGGAGCCGGTCGAGTGGGCGGCCTGTCTTGCCGCGTGCGTGGAGGCCGGTGCGACCGCGTTCCTCGAGTTCGGCCCCGGCCGCGCGCTGGCCGAGATGGCCGGTAGCGCATATCCCGCGCTGCCGGCGCGCAGCCTCGCGGATTTCCGTTCCGTCGACGGCGTCGCGAGCTGGCTCGCGCGTGTCGCGGCGGGCTGATCGACGGCCCGGAAGACCCTCGCCGGAGGCGCCTTTCGCACTGTGTGTTGCGCCGGCGCAGCAGCCTTGCAGCCGGCGCTTGCCACACGAATTGGCGTCGCTAAAATGGCGCCCGCCATGAGACCAGCCGCCTTCCTTCTCGCCGCGCTCTGCTGCGCGGCGAGCGCCCACGCCAGCCAGATTCCGTCCGACGCCGCGTCGGTCGGCACATACTTTTCGTATGACAATGCGGCGGCCGACGCGACCGTCGACCTGATCGAGCAGGCGCAGCGTCGCGTGTTGCTGGCCGGCTATACGCACGTGCCGCCGGCAGTCGCGAGCGCGCTGAGCGCGGCCCGCTCGCGCGGGATCGAGGTGCGTGTCGTGCTCGTGCGGTCGCCGCACGCGGGCCGGTACAGCGGTGCGGGCTATCTGAAATCGTCGGGTATCGACGTGGCGATCGAGTCGCGGCACGGCGATCCTGTGCCGCGCTTCGTGATCGTCGACGACAGCGTCGCGCTGACGACGCTGTCCGAAGGGGCGGCTGCGCATGCGGAAACGGTGAACGTGTTCCAGCGCGCGCCCGAGCTCGCGCAATCCTATGCGCAGTCGTTCTGGCGGCTGTACCGGCAGGCCGGCGGCCTCTGACCCTTTCCTTCGGTGCCCCGCGCGCCGGTATGACCCTGCTTGCATCGGCGCCGACGATGAACCATGCTCGTTGACAGGCGCCGGCGCGGGTTTCGCGCATCCGGCGCAACGGCAGGGGGCCGAACGTGTTCGAGTGTTTTGCCGATCGCACCGATGCCGGCTGCCGGCTGGCCGACGCGTTGCGCGATTATGCGGGCCGCGGCAATGTCGTCGTGCTCGCGTTGCCGCGCGGCGGCGTGCCCGTCGCGTATCCGGTCGCCTGCGCGCTGCACGCGCCGCTCGACGTGCTGGTCGTACGCAAGCTCGGCGTGCCGTCCGATCCCGAGCTCGCGATGGGCGCGATCGCGACGGGCGGTGCGATTCATCTGCAGCGTTCGGTGCTCCGCTCGATGAGCGTGTCCGACGCGCAGCTCGCCGATGTGATCGCGCGCGAGACGATCGAACTGCATCGCCGCGAGGCGTTGTATCGCGGTGCCGCGCCGCCGCTGCCGGTCGAGGGGCGCATTGCGATCGTCGTCGACGACGGCGTCGCGACCGGCGCGTCGATGCGCGTCGCGCTGCAGACGTTGCGCGAGCGTCACCCGGCGCGCATCGTCGCGGCTGCGCCGGTCGCGCCGGCGGGCGCGCGGCACGCGTTCGACGACCTGGCCGATGCGTTCGTCACGGTGTGGCAGCCGCTGCCGTTCTTCGGGATCAGCCAGTTCTACGCGCGCTTCGAGCAGACGAGCGACGACGAGGTACGCGCATTGCTCGACGCGGCCCGGCCCTGAGACACGGCATCACGTGCGCCTGATGCGGCGCGGGCGGGGGCGAGGGCGGCGTGTTTCGGCCCACGCGAACAGGCGCTGCAGCATCGGATGGACCTCCCCGCGCCAGTGCACCCCGGTAAACAACCCGTAGTGATCGCAGTCGCCGATGTCGACGCGGTAGCGCTCGTCGTCGGCGAGGCCGCTGCACATGTCGAGCGCTGCATGCGTCTGGCCGGCGCCCGTGACCGCGTCGCATGCGCCTTCGACGGTCAGCAGTGCGACGCCGCGCAGCGCGGCCGGCTCGACGCGCTGCCCACCCACGTCCCAGGTACCGACCGCGAGGCTCATGCGCTGGAACACGATGTCGATCGTGTCGAGGAAATACTCGGCCGGCATGTCGAGCAGCGCCGTGTATTCGAGCAGCGCACGCCGTGCGCCGGCGAGCCCGGTCATGTCGAAGCGCGACGCGGCCAGCGCGTACGCTTCGATCAGCGACAGGAAGCGCTGCGGGTACACGAGCGCGATCTCGCCTTGCTGCAGATAGGTGGGAAACACGTGGCGGCCATGCCCCGCGAAACCCGGCGGCACGACGTCGATCAGGTGGCGGCGGCACCAGCCCAGCGAATGGGCCGCGGCGGCGGTGCCGAGCGCACTCGGATTCCGGCGCGCGTCGAGCGGGCCGCCGATCAGCGTGACGCTCGCGGGCGGCGCGAGGCCGCGAGCGGCGCGCAGCGCGAGCGCGCCGAGCACCGGCACGGTTGCCTGGCACACGGCGACGACATGCAGCGGCCGGTCGTCGTGCGCGAGCCCGTCGACGAAGCCGTCGAGCGTCGCGACATATTCGTCGAGCCCGAAGCGGCCCGCCGCGAGCGGCACGTCGCGCGCATTGCGCCAGTCGGTCACGCAGACGTCGCCATCCGCGAGCAGCGTCTCGACGGTTTCCCGCATCATCACGGCCGCATGCCCGGCGAGCGGCGCACAGAGCAGTACCGTGCGCCGCGCATCGACGCGCGTGAAGCGCCGCAGGTCGCAGAACGGCGTGCGCGCGACGATGTGCTCGCCGACGGCCGGCCACCCGATGTCGAAGTGCGGGGGCTCTCCCGGCGGCCCGAGCAGCGGCTCGAACAGGTCGTCGTAGCACGACGATGCGGCGTGCGGCAGCGTCGCCGCGGGCCACGCGTCGAACGCATGCCGCGTGGCCGCGCGCCAGGCGCGCATCCATTCCCGCTGCTGCTCGACGAGGGCGTACCACATGGCGAACCTTGGGGCGGAAGGGGCGTGAACTTGCATTATGGTCACTGTGGCCGGACAACGTGAGCCCCGCGTGCGGCCGGCTGATGCGCATCAAACGCACGGGGGCGCTAGGCGAAGCCCTGCGGCGCTGCTACAGTCGTCGATCCCATACCCTCAAGCGGAGCGTTTGCGATGAAGCTGATCGGCATGCTGGATTCCCCGTTCGTGCGCCGTGTCGCCATTTCGGCGAAGCTGCTCGACCTCCCGTTCGAACACGAGTCGATCTCGGTGTTCCGTCATATCGAGCAGTTCAGGGCGATCAATCCGGTCGTCAAGGCGCCGACGCTCGTGACCGACGACGGTGCGACGCTGATGGATTCGTCGCTGATCGTCGATTATCTGGATCATCGGGTCGCGCCCGAGCGGCGGCTGCTGCCCGAGGATGCGGCCGCGCGCCTGAACACGCTCGTGCCGGTCGGTTTTGCGCTGGCGGCCGCCGAGAAGAGCGTGCAGGTGGTCTACGAGCTGGCGCTGCGTCCGGCCGACAAGCAGCACGCGCCGTGGCTCGAGCGCGTGCTGAGCCAGATCGAGGGCGCATACGGTGCACTGGAGCCGCTCGTCGCCGCCGCGAACGGCTGGTTCGGCGGCGCGCGCCTGCTGCAGTCCGACGTGACGGTGGCGGTCGCATGGCGCTTCACGCAGTTCATGGCGGCCGACTACCCGGTGCTCGCGCGGATCGATCCGGCCCGTTATCCGGCGCTCGCCGCGCATTCCGCGCGGGCGGAAGCGCTGCCGGCCTTCGTCGAAACGCCGCTCGCGTAGGCCCGCCGGCGGGCCATCCGGCTGCTGCGGGCCGCTGCCGGCTGCCCGTCGGGCCTTGCCAGGCAAGCGTCGGCCGATTGTTCTCCGCGGCTGACAAGTGACTTCGCATTCGCGCGGTTTATCCGGCGGGCGCCGATCCCTAGAATCCACTCCATCGAATGACGCCTTGCCTGATGGAGCTGATGATGCGAACCCTGATCGAATCGAGCCTGTACCACCCGTCCGTCGTGTTGCCGCTTGCCGCGCTGACGCAGTTGATGGTCGAGCGCGATTTCAATCTCGGTCAGGTCGGGCTGATCGTCGCGACGCGTGGTGCACAGGCGGCCGTGTCGCGATCGCGCGCACTGCTGTTCTGCCGCCATTGCGAAGCGCAAGCATGAACGCGTACGCGGCGAGGGGATGAAAAAAAGCCCGGCCGGCGCGAGCCGGTCGGGCGGATCGGATTCGATCGAGCCCCGGCTTCGGCCGGGGTTTTTCATGGGCGATGCTCAGGCGCGTGCGGTCGACACGGCAGGGTACATGCCCGAATCGTCGTCCTCGCGCATCTGGCGCACGAGCTGGTGCGCTTCGCGGCGCGTCGCGACGGCCGGCGGCGAGCCCTTGAGCGGCTGGCGTGCGGTTTCGGCGAGCGCGACGACCGACACGATGCCGATCACGGCGGCGCCCATCATGTAGTACGCGGGCATCATCAGGTTGTGCGTGACGTCGACGAGCCACGCGGTGACCAGCGGCGTCGTGCCGCCGAACAGCGACACCGACACGTTGAAGCCGATTGCGAGCGCGCCGTAGCGGATCTCGGTCGGGAACAGGGCCGGCAGCGCCGACGGCATCACGCCGGTAAAGCACGACAGCAGCACGCCTAGGATCAGCAGGCCGCCGAACACCGATGCCGTGGTGCCGGCATGGATCAGCATCATCGACGGGATCGACAGCGCGAGCAGGCCGACGCAGCCGGCGAGCATCACGGGCTTGCGGCCGATCCGGTCGGACAGGCGGCCGGCGGCGAGCGTCAGCGGCATCATCAGCACCATCACGATCAGCACGAGCACGAGGCTGTGCGATTCGTCGAAATGCAGCGTCGACGACATGAAGCTCGGCAGGTACGACAGCACCATGTAGTCGGTCACGTTGAAGATCAGCACGAGGCCGACGCACAGCAGCAGTGCACGCCAGTTGCGCATCAGCGTTTCGCGGAAGCGCGCCTTCGGCACGGCCTTGTCCTGCGCTTCGCGCTCCTCCGCCTGGCGCTTGAACGCCGGCGTTTCCTCGAGCTTCATCCGGATGTACAGGCCGATCAGGCCGAGCGGGCCGGCGATCAGGAACGGCACACGCCAGCCCCACGACAGCAGCGCCTCCTGCGACAGCGACGCGGTGAGCAGCGCGACGACACCGGCACCCAGCACATAGCCGATCAGCGTGCCGAATTCGAGGAAGCTGCCCATGAAGCCGCGGCGCTTGTCGGTCGAGAACTCGGCGATGAAGGTGGCCGCGCCGCCGTATTCGCCGCCGGTCGAGAAACCCTGCACGAGACGGGCGACGAGCAGCAGCACGGGGGCCATGATGCCGATCGACGCGTAGCTGGGGATCAGGCCGATCGCGAAGGTGCCGACGGCCATCATGATCATCGTGGCGGCGAGCACGCGCTGGCGGCCGATGCGGTCGCCGAGCGGGCCGAACACCATGCCGCCGAGCGGGCGCACGAGGAAGGCGGCCGCGAACGTGCCGAAGGTGGCGAGCAGCTGCGCGGACGGGCTGCTGGACGGGAAGAACACCTTGCCGAGCGTGACGGCGATGTAGCTGTAGACGCCGAAGTCGAACCATTCCATCGCATTGCCGATGGCCATCGCGCTGACGGCGCGCTTGAGCAGGCTCTGGTCGACGACGGTGATGTCGTCCGCGACGAGCGGGGCTTCGCCGGACGACGAAGCGGAGGAAGAAGCAGCGGTCGGGCTGACGTGTGTTGCGGTCAAGGTCATGCACTCCTTTGACTGCGCCGAACGGGCGGGCCGTCCGACACGGTTTGCCGGCGAGCGCGGTATCGCGTGCGGCGCGTCGGGGCAGACCATTAAGCACTTACTGCACAAGCGGCGGTAAAGGGCCGTAAGGGGCTGCTTCGACGCGGGCCCGATGGGCCGTCGCGACAGTGCGCTCATGAAGAATGGGCCGCGTGATGCAAGCGGCAGATGCCGGTGCGGACGATGTCCGGCGTTCCGGCAAGCGCCCCGGAGGGGCAACGAAACGAGAAAAGCGGGCCTGTCGGGCGGGCTTTCCTGTGGGTGCAATTTCGGTCGAAGGGCCGGCCCGCAACGCGCGGACGGACTTCTCTCGAAATCGAATAGACAGAGATTGAATGTTGAAACAGGCGACATGATAGCACAATGACAGATGATCGTGCAAATTGCCGGGAAACGCCCGTCTGGCGGGGCGTTCGGCGGGGGCGGCTCGGGTATGATCGGCGGCGCGCGGCGGGGCCGTGCCGCCTCGCGGTGACGGGGGCGAATTCACGAGGAACCGGATGACCGAACTGATGAGGATCGCGGCGTTGTTCGCCGCCACCGCGCTGGCCGAAATCGTCGGCTGTTACCTGCCGTGGCTCGTGCTGAAGGAGGGGCGGCCGGTGTGGCTGCTGCTGCCGGCCGCGCTGTCGCTCGCGTTGTTCGCGTGGCTGCTGACGCTGCACCCGAGTGCGGCGGGGCGCACCTATGCGGCGTACGGCGGCGTGTACATCGCGGTCGCGCTGGTCTGGCTGCGGGTGGTCGACGGCGTCGCGCTGACCCGCTGGGACGTGGCCGGCGCGGCGCTCGCGCTCGGCGGAATGGCGGTCATCGCGCTGCAGCCGCGCGGGTGAGCGCGGCCGCGGCGCGTGCCGTGTGCCGCGTGTTTCAGGCCGCTTCGGCGGCGCCCGCGTCGGCGGACAGGCGCCATACGCAGGTGCCCTTGACCGACTTGTCGAGCTCGTCGAGCTGCGCCTGGTGCGCGGCGAGCTCGTCGTCGCTCGCGGCCACCACGGCCAGGTCGAGCGCGGCGAGCGACACGCGCTGGCCGTTTGCCGTGCCGCCGTCGGCACCCGCGTCGTCGAGCATGTCGATCACGAGGCTGTCCTGGCCGCGCGTCATCGCGAGATAGACCTCGGCGAGCAGTTCCGAGTCGAGCAGTGCGCCGTGCAGCGTACGGTGCGCGTTGCTGATGCCGAAGCGGTCGCACAGCGCGTCGAGCGAGTTGCGCTTGCCGGGGAACATCTGCTTGGCCTGCACGAGCGTGTCGATCACGCCGCCGCAATGTTCGGTGAACGGCGGCAGGCCGAGCCGCGCGAATTCCGCGTCGAGAAAGCCAAGGTCGAACGGCGCGTTGTGGATGATCAGCTCGGCGTCCTTCACGAAGTCGCGGATCTGGTCGGCGACTTCCGCGAATTTCGGCTTGTCGCTGAGGAATTCGGTCGTGAGGCCGTGCACCGCCAGCGCGCCCGGATCGCTGTCGCGCTCGGGGTTCACGTAGAAGTGCAGGTTGTTGCCGGTGAGCCGCCGGTTCAGCAGCTCGACGCAGCCGATTTCGATGAGGCGGTCGCCCGTGCGGGCGTTCAGGCCGGTGGTTTCGGTATCGAGAATGATCTGGCGCATGTCGGGGAAAACGTAGGAAACAAGGGGGCGGCCCGCGTTCAGGCCGTGAGCGATTCGACGCCGCGATTCGCGAGCGCATCCGCGCGCTCGTTTTCGGGATGGCCCGCGTGGCCCTTGACCCAGCGCCACTCGACCTCGTGCTGCGCGACGAGCGCGTCGAGCCGCTTCCACAGGTCGGCGTTCTTCACGGGCGTCTTCGCCGCGGTGACCCAGCCTTTCTTCTTCCAGCCGTGGATCCACTCGCTGATGCCTTTCTGCACGTATTGCGAGTCGGTGTGCACGATCACCTGGCACGGCCGCTTCAGCGCTTCGAGCGCAGCGATCACGCCCATCAGCTCCATGCGGTTGTTGGTCGTGTTCGGCTCGCCGCCGAACAGCTCCTTTTCCTTGTCGCCGTAGCGCATCAATGCGCCCCAGCCGCCGGGGCCGGGGTTGCCCTTGCAGGCGCCGTCGGTATAGATGTCGATCGTATCGATTGTCATGAATGTTCTTGATGGGTGGTCGGGGAGGCCGCCGGCGTCAGGCCAGGTGCGAGCACGGGTTTCTTCATCCGGATCTGGCCGACGAGGCGCATGCCGCGCACGCGCTTGACGGCCGTCACCATGTAGACGGCGCCGAAGATCGGCCACCAGCGGTCGCCGGCGGCTTCCATGAAGCCGTAGCGGGCCAGCCACTTGTCGGTGACGAGCGGCGGCCGGTAGCAGCCGAAGCGGCCGCGTTCGAGGTCGAAGCCTAGCAGCTTGATCCAGTCCTTGAGCCGGATGAACGCGATCTGGTCGCGCGTGGCCGGCACGAACGGACGGTTCGCCATGCGCCCGAACGATTGCCGCATCCCCCACAGGCTGAGCGAATTGAACCCGGTGATCACGAGCTGGCCTTCCGGCATCAGCACGCGCTCGGCCTCGCGCAGCAGGCGGTGCGGATCGGACGTGAATTCGAGCGTGTGCGGCATCACGATCAGGTCGACGCTCTGCGACTCGAACGGCAGGTCGAGCAGGTCGCACCAGGTCGTGCTGCGATCGGCGGGCGCATGCTCGGGAGAATGGGCTTCGCGGGCCCACGGATACTGATAGGGCGCGCTCGCGCCGCTCGCCGGGTCGAGCACGAGGCCGCGATACGGCATGCGGTTCTCGCGCAGCGCGTCGAGTTGCGGCAGGCCGAGCTGCAGCGCGTGGAACCCGAAGACGTCGGACACGATCCGGTCGAGCTGCGCCTGCTCCCAGCCCAGCACGTAGCGGCCGGGAGGCGAGTCGGTCCAGGCGGGCCAGTCTATAATTTGACGGTCAGACATAACGATGATTGCGCGCCCATGAACGAGCTGGAATACGTGCCGGTTCCGGCATTCGATGACAACTATATCTGGCTCGTCTCGGACGGCCGCGATGCGATCGCCGTCGATCCGGGTGAAGCCGCGCCGGTGCGCCGGGTTCTTGCCGAACGAGGCTGGCGGTTGACCGCTATTTTACTCACGCACCATCATGCCGACCACGTCGGCGGTGTCGCGGCACTGCGCGATAGCCAACCGGACGATGCTCCGCTCGCGGTTTACGGCCCCGCGGCCGAGGCGATCGGCGTGGTCACGCGGCCGCTGGCAGGCGGCGATCGCGTGACGCTCGACGCACCGTCCGTCGCCTTCGACGTACTCGGCGTGCCCGGTCACACGCGCGGCCACATCGCCTATTTCCAGGCGGCCGGGCCGCGCAACGCGGCACCGCACGTGTTCTGCGGCGACACGCTGTTCTCGTGCGGCTGCGGGCGCCTGTTCGAAGGCACGCCCGCGCAGATGCTCGCGTCGCTCGACGCGCTCGCCGCACTGCCGGGCGACACGCGCGTGCATTGTGCCCACGAATACACGCTGTCCAATATTCGCTTCGCGCTCGCATGCGAGCCCGGCAATGCGGCGCTCGCTGCGTGGCGCGACGAAGCGCAGGCGCTGCGCGCGCGCGGCGTGCCGACGCTGCCTACTACGATTGCTCACGAGCGTGCCGTTAACCCGTTCATGCGGTCGGACAGCGCGGCGATTCATGCCACGCTCGAGGCCGAGTTGCATGAAACGGTGCCGGATCGTCTGACGGCATTCACGCTGATGCGCGAGTGGAAAAACCGGTTCCGATGACGATTTCCGGAGGACTCCAAAGCTCAAGCGGTGTCTGTAAAAATTGCTCCAAATGTAGGATTTCGCTGAGTTTTCGGTGTTTTTATTGACGTGAAGCACGCACTTCCGTAGTATCGCCTGCAATTTCCAGCCGTCGGAAGCCGAGATTTTCATGCGACTTATATTGAGTGCGATGGTGGTTCTGCTGCTCGCCGCTTGTGCGAGCCAGGCCCCTGTCGCCAACAACGCCGCCGATTCGCAGGCGACGTCCAACTACCTCCGTAAATCAGCCACCGCCAAAGAAACTGTCGACGTCGACAAGCAATCCGTCGGCGACCTGACCAGTGCAGACTCCGATCTCTGGGGGCGCATCCGCCGCGGCTTCCAGATGCCCGACCTGCAGAGCGACCTCGTCGACATGCAGACGACCTGGTACACGCAGCGGCCCGATTACGTGCAGCGCATGACCGAGCGCTCGCAGAAGTACCTGTATCACATCGTCGAGGAGCTCGAGGCGCGTCACATGCCGACCGAGCTCGCGCTGCTGCCGTTCATCGAGTCCGCGTACAACCCGCAGGCGCTGTCGGTCGCGAAGGCGGCCGGCATGTGGCAGTTCATGCCCGGCACGGGCCGTACCTACAACCTGAAGCGCAACATGTGGCAGGACGAGCGCCGCGACGTGCTCGCGTCGACGAGCGCCGCGCTCGACTACCTGTCGCGTCTGCATGACATGTTCGGCGACTGGTACCTCGCGCTGGCCGCGTACAACTGGGGCGAGGGCAACGTGCAGCGTGCGATCGCGCGCAACCAGGCGGCCGGCCTGCCGACCGACTACCAGAACCTGCGGATGCCGAACGAGACGCGTAATTACGTGCCGAAGCTGCAGGCGGTGAAGAACATCATCGCGAGCCCGCAGCAGTATGGCCTGACGCTGCCGGACATCCCGAACCACCCGTATTTCGTGACGGTCACGACGTCGCGCGACATCGACGTGGCGGTCGCCGCGAAGCTCGCGAACCTGTCGCTCGACGAATTCCGCTCGCTGAACCCGTCGTTCTCGAAGCCGGTGATCCTCGGCGCGACCGAGCCGCAGATCCTGCTGCCGTTCGACAACGCGTCGGCGTTCGAGAAGAACCTGAAAGCCTACAATGGCCAGCTTTCGTCTTGGACCACCTATACGGTCAGCGAACGCGCACGGCCGGCCGCGATCGCCGAGAAGATCGGCGTGGACGCCGATACGCTGATGTCGATCAACAAGATTCCGGCCGGCATGCGCCTGAAGCCGGGCTCGACGATCGTCGTGCCGCGCGGCGATGACGACGACGAGGACATCAGCGCCGACGTCGCCGAAAACGGCGCGCTCGCGATGGAACCCGATGTGCCCGACACGCGCAAGATGCTGATCCGCGTGCGCCGCAAGCAGTCGATGGCGGCGATCGCCGGCCGCTATGGCGTGTCGGTCGGCCAGCTCAAGGCGTGGAACCGCACGCACCGCGATCTCGTGATGCCGGGCCAGGCGCTCGTGCTGCACGTGCCGGTCGGCCGTTCGGTGCCGGCGGAGCCCGGTCCGGAACGGATCGCGACGTCGGCCGCCGGTGCGCACATCGAGCGCGCGAGCCTGGCGGTGGGCGGCAAGTCGCATGGCGCGAAGCGCGGCGCGGCGAAGCCGGCGGCCAAATCGACGAAAGCGACGAAAGCGGCGCCGGCCAAGGCCGCAACGCAAAAGGGCAAGAAGAAGTAACGCAGTCGCGAGCGCATCGCGCGGCCGGCCCGGTTCGTGCGATTGCGTTATCATCCGACGAAATGCGATGAAACGCCGTCACCGAGGTGACGGCGTTTTTGTTTGTGCGCGGCGCGGGGGTGCCGCCTTGAATGCCTTCATATAACAAGGAGAGACGATGTCGTCGGTGCAGGTGAGGGTGCTCGCGCTGTTTTCGGTCGGGTATTTCGTGTCGTATGTGTTTCGCGGCGTCAATCTGGGCTTTGCGCCGTTCGTCACGCACGAGCTCGGGTTGTCGGCCGCCGATCTCGGCCTGCTCACGAGCCTTTATTTTCTCGGCTTCGCGGGCGCGCAGATCCCGGCCGGCGTGATGCTCGATCACTTCGGCCCGCGCCGCGTGACGGCCGGCATGCTGCTGTTCGCGGCCGCCGGTGCGGCCGTGTTCGGAGCCGCGCACAGCCTCGGCACGATGATGGTCGGCCGGCTGCTGATCGGAGTCGGCGTGTCGGTGTGTCTCGGCGCGGCGTTCAAGGCGCTCGCGCAGCATTTCCCGGTCGGCCGGCTACCGCTCGTGAACGGGCTCGTGATGGCCGTGGGCGGCCTCGGCGGCGTGATGGTCGGCTCGCCACTGACCTGGCTGCTCGGCTGGACGAGCTGGCGTGCGATCTGTTTCGGCCTCGCGGTGCTGACGGTGGCCGTCGCGGCGTCGATCGGCCTGGGCGCGCCGGAGGCGAAGCAGGTGCGTCACCAGGGCGGGCTCGTCAGCCAGTTCAAGGGCACGTGGCATATCCTGGGCAGCCGTGCCTTCTGGAAGATCTCGTCGTTCTCCGTCGTCACGCAGGGCGTGTTCTACGCGATGCAGTCGCTGTGGGTCGGGCCGTACCTGCGCGACGTCGCGGGGTTCGATGCGCCGCATGCGGCGCGCCTCGTGTCGGTGCTCGGCTTCGCGATGATGGCCGGCTGCGTCGGCTTCGGCGCCGCGGCGCGCGTGCTCGAGCGGCGCGGCGTGTCCGTGTACGCGTTCTGCGGCATCGGCATGGCGTTGTTCGTCGCGACGCAGGCTGCGATCGTGGCGCGCGTGCCGTTGCCGCCGGCCGTTCTGTGGGCCGCATACGGAATGTTCGGCGGCGTCGGGATCCTGACCTACGCGGTGATGGCCGGGCATTTTCCCGCGCATCTGATCGGCCGCGCGAACACGACGCTCACGCTCGTGATCTTCCTGCTGATCTTTGCGTTCCAGATTGGCGTCGGCGCGGTGCTGTCGCACTGGCCCGCGGTCGACGGCCGCTATCCGGCCGCCGCGCACTTCACCGCATGGGGCGTGTTGCTCGCGTTGCAGCTCGCGAGCGCGGTCTGGTACGTATGGCCCGCGCGCGGCGCTGGCCAAGTACACTGATCCGGCGGTACGCTCGGGGCAGGGCGGCCGCGTAAAACGGGGCCGCAGCGCGCTGCTTCGCGTCGCCGCGCGTCGCGCACGCACGATCGGACGGCCATATCAATTGAAGATAAGGCCATTTTCAGGCTATAATTTGAAAGTTTGTGCTGATCAACCTCGCACCCTAGCGCCTACCTCATACATCCCGTTCATCCGCCGCACGCCGCCTGCCGGGCGATGCCGCGAAGCCTCGTGCGCCACGCGCCGGGTTCGCGTCACGACAACGCAGGCCGCGTCCAGCAAGCGACCACGCGCGCCCACGCAGCGCGGCGCTCGCGCGGCAGGGTAAACAGGTCGGCAGCAGGGTGTTCCCCAAGGAGCCTCCCGTGTTGCCGTCTTTTACTCCCGCCTTGCTTGCACTCGCCGACGGCACGGTCTTTCGTGGTTATTCGATCGGGGCCGAAGGCCACACGATCGGCGAAGTCGTGTTCAATACCGCGATCACCGGCTATCAGGAAATCCTGACTGACCCGAGCTACTCGCGCCAGATCGTCACGCTCACCTATCCGCATATCGGCAACGTCGGCGTGAACGCCGAAGATGTCGAAGCCACGAAAGTCCATGCCGCCGGCCTGATCATCCGTGATCTGCCCACGCTCGCATCGAACTTCCGCATGGAGCGCACGCTCGGCGACTACCTGCGCGACGAAGGCGTCGTCGCGATCGCCGGCATCGACACCCGCAAGCTGACCCGCATCCTGCGCGACAAGGGCGCGCAGAACGGCTGCATCCTGACGGGCTCGGACGACGAAGCGAAGGCGATCGAACTCGCGCGCTCGTTCCCGGGTCTCGCGGGCATGGATCTCGCGAAGGTCGTGTCGACCACGAAGCCGTTCGAGTGGAAGCAGACCGAATGGCGCCTCGAAGGCGGTTACGGCATGCAGGAATCGCCGAAGTACCGCGTCGTCGCGTACGATTTCGGCGTCAAGTACAACATCCTGCGCATGCTCGCGGAACGCGGCTGCCACGTGACGGTGCTGCCGGCCGAGGCGAGCGCGGAAGATGCGCTCGCGCTGAATCCGGACGGCATTTTCCTGTCGAACGGCCCCGGCGATCCGGAACCGTGCGACTACGCGATCGCGGCCACGAAGCAGTTCATCGAGCGCGGCGTGCCGACCTTCGGTATCTGCCTGGGTCACCAGATCATGGGCCTCGCGGTCGGCGCGAAGACGCTGAAGATGAAGACGGGCCACCACGGCGCGAACCACCCGGTGAAGGATCTCGGCGACGGCCGCGTGGTGATCACGTCGCAGAACCACGGCTTCGCGGTCGATGCGGATTCGCTGCCGGCCAACGCGCGCGTGACGCACGTGTCGCTGTTCGACGGCACGCTGCAGGGCTTCGAGCTGACCGACAAGCCGGCATTCTGCTTCCAGGGCCACCCGGAAGCGTCGCCCGGTCCGCACGACATCGGCTATCTGTTCGACCGCTTCACCGCGCTGATGGACGCGGCGAAGCAGCGCAACGCTTAACGCAACCGACGCAACCGAAGGACGGGAGATTCGCATCATGTTCGGCCACGCACTCGGCATCACGGATATCTGGACCTACGTGTTCGGCGTGATCTTCATCATCCTGCTGCCGGGGCCGAACTCGATGTACGTGCTGTCGCTCGCGGCGCAGCGCGGCGTGAAGGCCGGCTATCGCGCGGCGTGCGGCGTGTTCGTCGGCGACACGGTGCTGATGGTGCTGTCCGCCGCCGGCGTCGCGTCGCTGCTGAAGGCGAACCCGCTGCTGTTCTCCGTCGTCAAGTACGGCGGCGCCGCGTATCTGCTCTACATCGGCACCGGCATGCTGCGCAGCGCGTGGCAGAAGCTGCGCGCGCGCGCCGATGCGCCGGCCGATGCACCGCCCGCGGTCGACGGCGAGCGTCCGTTCCGCAAGGCGCTGATCGTGAGCCTGCTGAATCCGAAGGCGATCCTGTTCTTCATCTCGTTCTTCATCCAGTTCGTCGACCCGGCATTCCCGCATCCCGCGCTGTCGTTCGTCGTGCTCGGGGCGATCGCGCAATGCGCGAGCTTCCTGTACCTGAGCACGCTGATCTTCGCGGGTGCGCGGCTCGCCGAGCACTTCCGCCGCCGCCGCAAGCTTGCAGCAGGCGCGGCGAGCAGCGTGGGCGGCCTGTTCATCGGTTTCTCGGTGAAGCTCGCGCTCGCCACGATGAGCTGAGCGCAGCCGGCCGACCCACGACAACGATTACTTATTGAATTCACAAGCCATGCCAAAACGCACAGACATCAAGAGCATCCTCATCATCGGCGCCGGCCCGATCATCATCGGCCAGGCGTGCGAGTTCGACTATTCGGGCGCGCAGGCTTGCAAGGCGTTGCGTGAGGAGGGCTACAAGGTCGTTCTCGTCAACAGCAACCCGGCGACGATCATGACCGACCCGAACACGGCCGACGTGACCTACATCGAGCCGATCACGTGGGAAGTCGTCGCACGCATCATCGAGAAGGAGCGCCCGGACGCGATCCTGCCGACGATGGGCGGCCAGACCGCGCTGAACTGCGCGCTCGACCTGCACCACCACGGCGTGCTCGAGAAGTTCGGCGTCGAGCTGATCGGCGCGTCGCCGGAAGCGATCGACAAGGCGGAAGACCGCCAGAAGTTCAAGGAAGCGATGACCAAGATCGGTCTCGGTTCCGCGAAGTCGGGCATCGCGCACTCGATGGAAGAAGCGACCCAGGTGCACGCCGAGATCATGGCCGGCACCGGCGGCAGCGGCTACCCGGTCGTGATCCGTCCGTCGTTCACGCTCGGCGGCTCGGGCGGCGGCATCGCGTACAACCGCGAAGAGTTCGAGGAGATCTGCAAGCGCGGTCTCGACCTGTCGCCCACGCGCGAGCTGCTGATCGAGGAGTCGCTGCTCGGCTGGAAGGAATACGAGATGGAAGTCGTGCGCGACCGCGCCGACAACTGCATCATCGTCTGCTCGATCGAGAACCTCGACCCGATGGGCGTGCACACCGGCGACTCGATCACGGTCGCGCCGGCGCAGACGCTTACCGACAAGGAATACCAGATCCTGCGTAACGCATCGCTCGCGGTGCTGCGCGAGATCGGCGTCGACACGGGCGGCTCGAACGTGCAGTTCTCGATCAACCCGAAGGACGGCCGCATGGTCGTCATCGAAATGAACCCGCGCGTGTCGCGTTCGTCGGCGCTCGCATCGAAGGCAACGGGCTTCCCGATCGCGAAGGTCGCGGCGAAGCTGGCCGTCGGCTACACGCTCGACGAGCTGAAGAACGAAATCACCGGCGGCCAGACGCCGGCGTCGTTCGAGCCGACCATCGACTACGTCGTCACGAAGATCCCGCGTTTCGCGTTCGAGAAGTTCCGTGAAGCCGACTCGCGCCTGACCACGCAGATGAAGTCGGTCGGCGAGGTGATGGCGATCGGCCGTACGTTCCAGGAATCGTTCCAGAAGGCGCTGCGCGGCCTCGAAGTCGGTGTCGACGGTCTCGACGAGAAGTCGACCAACCGTGACGAGATCGCGATCGAGATCCACGAGCCGGGCCCGGATCGCATCTGGTACGTCGGTGATGCGTTCCGCATCGGGATGAAGGCCGAGGAAATCTTCGCGGAAACCGCGATCGACCCGTGGTTCCTCGAGCAGATCGAGCAGATCATCCTGAAGGAAAAGGCACTCGCGGGCCGCACGCTCGCATCGCTGACGTTCGACGAGCTGCGCTACCTGAAGCAGAGCGGCTTCTCCGACCGCCGCCTCGCGAAGCTGCTCGGCGCGACGCCGGAAGACGTCCGCAAGCGCCGCATCGAACTCAACGTGCGTCCGGTCTACAAGCGCGTCGACACGTGCGCGGCCGAGTTCGCGACGAAAACCGCGTACATGTACTCGACCTACGAGGAAGAGTGCGAGGCGCAGCCGACCACCAACAAGAAGATCATGGTGCTGGGCGGCGGCCCGAACCGGATCGGCCAGGGCATCGAGTTCGACTACTGCTGCGTGCACGCGGCGCTCGCGATGCGCGAGGACGGCTACGAAACGATCATGGTCAACTGCAACCCGGAAACGGTGTCGACCGACTATGACACGTCCGACCGCCTGTACTTCGAGCCGCTGACGCTCGAAGACGTGCTCGAGATCGTCGACAAGGAAAAGCCGGTCGGCGTGATCGTCCAGTACGGCGGCCAGACGCCGCTGAAGCTCGCGCTCGACCTCGAGGCGCACGGCGTGCCGATCGTCGGCACGTCGCCGGACATGATCGATGCGGCCGAAGACCGCGAACGCTTCCAGAAGCTGCTGCAGGACCTCGGCCTGCGCCAGCCGCCGAACCGCACCGCGCGCGCCGAAGACGAAGCGCTCGCGCTGGCCGACGAAATCGGCTATCCGCTGGTCGTGCGTCCGTCGTACGTGCTGGGCGGCCGCGCGATGGAAATCGTCCACGAGCCGCGCGACCTCGAGCGCTACATGCGCGAGGCCGTGAAGGTGTCGAACGATTCGCCGGTGCTGCTCGACCGCTTCCTGAACGATGCGATCGAGTGCGACGTCGACTGCATCTGCGACGGCGAAGCCGTGTTCATCGGCGGCGTGATGGAGCACATCGAGCAGGCGGGCGTCCACTCGGGCGACTCGGCATGCTCGCTGCCGCCGTACTCGCTGTCGAAGGAGACCGTGGCCGAACTGAAGCGCCAGACGGGCGCGATGGCGAAGGCGCTGAACGTGGTCGGTCTGATGAACGTGCAGTTCGCGATCCAGCAGGTGCCGCAGGCTGACGGTTCGAAGCAGGACATCATCTACGTGCTGGAAGTGAACCCGCGCGCATCGCGCACGGTCCCGTACGTGTCGAAGGCGACCAGCCTGCCGCTCGCGAAGATCGCGGCGCGCGCGATGGTCGGCCAGAAGCTCGCGCAGCAGGGCGTGACGAAGGAAGTCGAGCCGCCGTACTTCAGCGTGAAGGAAGCGGTGTTCCCGTTCGTCAAGTTCCCGACCGTCGATCCGGTCCTCGGGCCTGAAATGCGTTCGACCGGCGAAGTGATGGGCGTCGGCCAGACGTTCGGCGAAGCGCTGTTCAAGTCGCAGCTCGCGGCCGGTTCGCGCCTGCCGGAGTCGGGCACGGTGCTGCTGACCGTGATGGATGCGGATAAACCGAAGGCGGTCGAAGTCGCGCGCATGCTGCACGACCTCGGCTACCCGATCGTCGCGACGAAGGGCACGGCTGCCGCGATCGAAGCGGCCGGCGTGCCGGTGAAGGTCGTGAACAAGGTGAAGGACGGCCGTCCGCACATCGTCGACATGATCAAGAACGGCGAGATCGCGCTCGTGTTCACGACCGTCGACGAAACGCGCCAGGCGATCGCCGATTCGCGTTCGATCCGCATGAGCGCGCAGGCGCACAAGGTCACGTACTACACGACGATGTCGGGCGCGCGCGCGGCAGTCGAAGGCTTGCGCTACCTGAAGGATCTGGAAGTCTATGATTTACAAGGTCTTCACGCTCGCCTAAACTAAGCAGTCAGTTACCTGTCGAAGCAACACGTGCCGCGATTAGGCGGTGTTTCCAGTGCATCGGAAACGCGCTTAATCGCGGTGATTTTTTTTATAGCCGTTTTTAGCGATTGAGCCGTTTATGAGCACCATTCCGTTGACAAAGCGTGGCGCAGAGCAACTGCGCGATGAATTGCAGCGCCTCAAGTCCGTCGAGCGGCCGGCCGTGATCAACGCGATCGCGGAGGCCCGCGCACAGGGCGACCTGTCCGAAAACGCCGAATACGATGCCGCGAAGGAAAAGCAGGGCTTCATCGAGGGTCGTATCGCGGAAATCGAATCGAAGCTGTCGGCCGCGCAGGTCATCGACCCGACCGTGCTCGACGCCGAAGGCCGCGTGGTTTTCGCATCGACCGTCGAACTCGAGGATCTCGAGTCGGGCGACACCGTCAAGTACCAGATCGTCGGTGACGACGAAGCCGATATCGATCACGGCCTGATCTCGGTCAGCTCGCCGATCGCGCGTGCGCTGATCGGCAAGTCCGAAGGCGACGTCGCGGCCGTGCAGGCGCCGAGCGGCGTGCGCGAATACGAAATCATCTCGGTCAGCTACATCTGAAGCGGGGCGACACGATGCCGCATCGCGTGTTCCGTCTGCTGTCGGCCGTGTGGGTCGGCAGCCTGCTGACGATCGGGTATGCGGTCGCGCCCGTGCTGTTCAAGACGCTGGAGCGGATGACGGCCGGTTCGGTCGCCGCCCAGCTGTTCCGTATCGAGGCGATCCTCGGTGTCGTATGTGGCGTGCTGCTGCTCGCGCTGTCGAACCAGCAGGTTCGACGCGGCAGCAGCGAATATCGCCGCGTGCGCTGGGTCGTCGCCGCGATGGTCGTATGTGTGCTGGTCGGGTATTTTGCGCTGCAGCCGTTCATGAACGCGCTGCGGGTCGCCGCGATGGACGCGGGCACCGATATCGCGAATTCGCCGTATGCGAGCCGCTTCGGGATGCTGCACGGCGTCTCGAGCGTGTTCTACCTCGTCGAGAGCGTGCTGGGGCTGATGCTGATCTGGCGTCTGCCGGCGCGCGACGCCTGACGCGTGTGCCGCGCAGGCCCGGTCGATGCCGGGCCCGCGGGCAGGGTGGCGGGACGGCGCAGCCGTGCCGCCCCGATGCTTACTTGTCCTGGAACGGCCGCTTGGTGCTGGCCTGGCGCTTTTTCGCACGCTTCACGGTACCGCCCGCCGTCACGCGCTCGTTGCCGCGCACCGTGACCTTGACCGGCCGCGGACGGCGCACGGGGCTCGCGTTCGGCGACACCTTGACGACCTTGACGGTGCGCGGTGCACGGCCTTTCTTGTCGTCCACGGCTTCGGCCGCGCTCGGCAGCGTGCCGGCACGACGGCCGCGGGTCGGGGCCGCAACGGCGGCTTCGGGCTTCCAGATCACCAGCAGCTTGCCGATGTGCTGGATCGGCGCCGCGCTCAGGCGATCGCAGATCTCGTCGTAGATCGCGATGCGCTCGTCGCGCTCGTCGCCGAACACGCGGATCTTGATCAGTTGGTGCGCGTCGAGGTGCACCTTGATTTCCTTCAGCACGGCGTCGGTCAGCCCTTCGGCGCCGATCAGCACGACGGGCTTGAGCGCATGGGCCTGGGAGCGCAGCGCGGAGCGCTCGGCGGGAGAAAGCGAAAGGGCGGGCATGGAAATGTCGAAATCTAAATAAGGGCGCGCTGACTGAAAAGCGATCGCGGGTAGTTACCGCGTCAGCCGTGCGCCGAAACCACGTAAAATCGCGGCTTGGGCCCGAAAAGGGGCCGCAGCCGCGCGAAGAAGACGCGTATTATCCGCTAAAAGCGCGGCTTCACGAAGCAATTGGCAGCAATCTCTCTTTCGAATGGCAAAAAACCGCTTCAACCAGCACTGGCTGCACGACCACATCAACGACCCGTACGTCAAAATGGCGCAGCGGGAGGGCTATCGCGCGCGTGCCGCGTACAAGCTGAAGGAAATCGACGAGCAGGACAAGCTGATCCGTCCGGGCCAGGTGATCGTCGATCTCGGCGCGACGCCGGGCAGCTGGAGCCAGTATGCCCGCAACAAGCTCGCGCAGGGCAAGAAGCGCGATGCGGAGCGCGAAGGCGGCATCGACGGCACGATCGTCGCGCTCGACATCCTGCCGATGGAGCCGATCGCCGACGTCCACTTCCTCCAGGGCGACTTCCGCGAGGATGACGTGCTTCACCAGCTCGAGGAATTGCTCGAAGGCCGCGCGGTGGACCTTGTTATTTCCGACATGGCCCCCAACCTCTCCGGCGTGGCCTCGGCGGACGCGGCGCGCATCGAGCATCTCTGCGACCTGGCGCTCGAATTCGCGCAGAACCATCTGAAGCCGGATGGTGCGTTGCTCGTGAAATGTTTCCACGGCAGCGGCTACAGCCAGATCGTCGAGAAATTCAAACAGCAGTTTAAGACCGTCGCGCCGCGCAAGCCGAAGGCGTCCCGCGACAAATCGTCCGAAACGTTCATTTTGGGTCGGCATCTGAAACGTCCGCGCTGATGCGCGGCGGGGTGCCGCAAACGGGCTCCGGCCCTTGCCAGACAAGCGAAGCGCTATCGCGGCGGTTGTCAATGCTTATGGCGAGGGTGGTCGGACTGGATTAGAATGACCGAGGGGCGCCGCAAGGAAAATGTAGGCGCTCGTCTACGAGTGAAGGAGTGGTGCTTTGAACAACAATATGTTTTCGAAGGCAGCGGTGTGGCTGGTGATCGCACTGGTGCTGTTTACGGTGTTCAAGCAGTTCGACAAGCCCCGCGTCCAGGAAGGCGTGTCCTATTCGCAGTTCATGGACGACGCCAAGAACGGCAAGGTCAAGAACGTCATCGTTCAGGGGCGCAACCTCACCGTCACTCCGGCTGATGGCCAGAAATACCAGATCGTGTCGCCCGGCGACATCTGGATGGTTGGCGATCTGATGAAGTACGGCGTGCAGGTCAGCGGCAAGGCCGACGACGAGCCGAATGCGCTGATGTCCGCGCTGTACTACCTCGGGCCGACGATCCTGATCATCGTGTTCTGGTTCTACATGATGCGGCAGATGCAGGGAGGCGGCAAAGGCGGCGCGTTCTCGTTCGGCAAATCCCGCGCGCGGCTGATCGACGAGAACAACAACGCGGTGAACTTCTCCGACGTCGCGGGCTGTGACGAAGCGAAGGAAGAAGTGTCCGAGCTCGTCGACTTCCTGCGCGATCCGCAGAAATTCCAGAAGCTCGGCGGCCGCATTCCGCGCGGCGTGCTGCTCGTCGGCCCTCCGGGTACCGGCAAGACGCTGCTGGCCCGCGCAATCGCGGGTGAAGCGAAAGTGCCGTTCTTCAGCATCTCGGGTTCGGACTTCGTCGAAATGTTCGTCGGCGTCGGCGCGGCCCGTGTGCGCGACATGTTCGAGCAGGCGAAGAAGCATGCACCGTGCATCGTGTTCATCGACGAAATCGATGCGGTCGGCCGTCATCGCGGCGCCGGCATGGGCGGCGGCAACGACGAGCGCGAACAGACGCTGAACCAGATGCTCGTCGAGATGGACGGCTTCGAGGCGAACTCGGGCGTGATCGTGATCGCCGCGACCAACCGTTCCGACGTGCTCGACAAGGCGCTGCTGCGTCCGGGCCGTTTCGACCGCCAGGTCTACGTCGGTCTGCCGGACATCCGCGGCCGCGAACAGATCATGCGCGTGCACCTGCGCAAGGTACCGATCGCGAACGACGTCGATGCGGCAGTCATCGCGCGCGGCACGCCGGGCTTCTCGGGCGCCGATCTCGCGAACCTCGTGAACGAGGCCGCGCTGTTCGCGGCACGCCGTGGCAAGCGCATCGTCGAGATGCAGGATTTCGAGGACGCGAAGGACAAGATCTTCATGGGTCCCGAGCGCAAGTCGGCGGTGATCCGCGAGGAAGCGAAGCGTGCGACCGCTTATCACGAGTCGGGCCACGCGGTGATCGCGAAGCTGCTGCCGAAGGCCGACCCCGTGCACAAGGTCACGATCATTCCGCGCGGTCGCGCGCTGGGTGTCACGTGGCAGTTGCCGGAGCATGACAACGAAACGTACTCGAAGGACTACCTGATGGACCGCCTCGCGATCCTGTTCGGTGGCCGGGTGGCGGAAGAGTTGTTCATGAACCTCGTCAGCACCGGTGCGTCGGACGACTTCAACAAGGCAACGCAGACGGCGCGCGCGATGGTCGCCCGTTTCGGCATGACCGATGCGCTCGGGCCGATGGTCTACGTCGACGACGAAAACGATGCATCGCCGTTCGGCCGTGGCTTCACGCGCACGATTTCGGAAGCGACGCAGCAGAAGGTCGATTCGGAAATCCGCCGCGTGCTCGACGAACAGTACGGCCTTGCGCGCCGCCTGCTCGAAGAGAACCGCGACAAGGTCGAAGCGATGACCGCCGCGCTGATGGAGTGGGAGACGATCGATGCCGATCAGATCAACGACATCATGGAAGGCCGTCCGCCGCGTTCCCCGAAGAGCTCGCCGGCTGTCGGCGGCGATTCGTCGGGTGGCGGCAGCAGCGCCGAGGTGAAGGCCGGCAACGCGCCGGCGCCTGCGTCGCCGGCGGCATAATCTCCGCTCTTTAGCACCGTTCACGGGCTGGTGTGTCTTCACACCGGCCCGTTTTGCATTCATTCACGCCAGTTGCCCGTGTCCGATTCCGCTGTTTCCCCCCAAATTCCCGCGCCGCTCCGGTGCGGCCGCTTCGAACTGACGTTCGAGCGCCCGCTCGTGATGGGCATTCTCAACGCCACGCCCGATTCGTTCTCCGACGGCGGCCGCTTCCTCGCGCGCGACGATGCGCTGCGCCAGGCCGAGCGGATGATTGCCGAAGGCGTCGATCTCCTCGATATCGGCGGCGAATCGACGCGCCCCGGCGCACCGCCGGTGCCGCTCGACGAGGAACTCGCGCGCGTGATCCCGCTTGTCGAAGCGCTGCGCCCATTGAACGTGCCGCTGTCGATCGATACCTACAAGCCGGCCGTGATGCGCGCGGCACTGGCCGCAGGCGCCGACCTGATCAACGACATCTGGGGGTTCCGCCAGCCGGGCGCGATCGACGCGGTGCGCGAGGGCGATTGCGGGCTGTGTGCGATGCACATGCTCGGTGAGCCGCAAACGATGCAGGTCGGCGAACCCGATTACGGCGACATCGTGACCGACGTGCGCGATTTTCTCGCCGCACGCGCGCAGGCATTGCGCGACGCGGGGATTGCGCCGGAGCGGATCTGCGTCGATCCCGGTTTCGGGTTCGGCAAGGCGGTCGTCGACGACAACTATGCACTCCTGGCCGCGCTGCCTGAAACGGCGCCCGCGCGGCCCGACGGGCGCGCGTATCCGATACTCGCAGGCATGTCGCGCAAGTCGATGCTCGGCGCGGTGATCGGCGGCAAGCCGCCGATGGAGCGCGTCGTGGCGAGCGTGGCGGCCGCATTGTGCGCGGTCGAGCGTGGGGCGGCGATCGTGCGCGTGCACGATGTCGCGGCGACGGTCGATGCGTTGAAAATCTGGAATGCCGTGCGCGAAGCCGCGCGGCAACGATAAGTCAGAAGACGAAGGAGGAAGATTCGCTATGGGACGTCGATATTTCGGCACGGACGGCATTCGCGGCACGGTGGGCGAGGCGCCCATCACGCCGGATTTCGTGTTGCGTCTCGGCTACGCGGCCGGCAAGGTACTGGCCAGCTCGGCCGATGGCGCGGCAGGCTCGCGGCCGACCGTGCTGATCGGCAAGGACACGCGCGTGTCGGGTTACATGCTCGAAGCCGCGCTCGAGGCAGGGTTCTCGGCGGCGGGTGTCGACGTGATGCTGGCCGGCCCGATGCCGACGCCAGGGGTTGCCTACCTGACGCGCGCGCTGCGCCTGTCGGCGGGCGTCGTGATCAGCGCATCGCACAATCCGTATCGCGACAACGGGATCAAGTTCTTCTCCGCTGACGGCAACAAGCTGCCGGACGACACCGAAGCCGCGATCGAAGCGTGGCTCGACAAGCCGCTCGAATGCGCATCGTCCGACGGTCTCGGCAAGGCGCGCCGCCTCGACGATGCGGCCGGCCGCTACATCGAATTCTGCAAGAGCACGTTCCCGGCCGCGTTCGACCTGCGCGGGCTGAAGCTCGTGATCGACTGCGCGCACGGTGCCGCGTACCAGATCGCGCCGCACGTGTTCCACGAACTCGGCGCGGACGTGATCCCGATCGGCGTCGCGCCGAACGGCTTCAACATCAACGACGGCGTCGGCGCGACCGCGCCGGACGCGCTGGTGCGCGCGGTGCGCGCGAACCACGCCGATCTCGGCATTGCGCTCGACGGCGATGCGGACCGCCTGCAGGTCGTCGACGCGACCGGTCGCCTGTACAACGGCGACGAGCTGCTCTACGTGCTCGTGAAGGACCGGATCGCGACCGACGGCAAGGTGGAGGGTGCGGTCGGCACGCTGATGACGAATCTCGCCGTCGAAGTCGCGCTGCAGCGCGCGGGCGTGAAGTTCGTGCGGGCGGCGGTCGGGGATCGCTACGTGCTCGAGCAGTTGCGAGAGCACGGCTGGCAACTCGGCGCGGAAGGCTCGGGCCACATCCTGTCGCTCGATCGCCATTCGACCGGCGACGGCATCGTGTCGGCGCTGCTCGTGCTGGCTGCGCTGAAGCGCAGCGGCCAGACCCTCGCGCAGATGCTCGACGGCGTCACGCTGTTCCCGCAGAAGCTGATCAACGTGCGGATGAAGCCGGGTGCCGACTGGAAGGGCAGCACGTCGATTCGTGCAGCGATCGACGCAGCCGAAGCCGCGCTCGCCGGCAGCGGCCGCGTGCTGATCCGCGCATCGGGCACCGAACCCGTGTTGCGCGTGATGGTCGAAGCGCAGCAAGCGGCCGACGCGGTTCGCCATGCGGAGACGATCGCCGACGCGGTGCGCGCGGCGACGGCCTGACGCGCCGGTGTTCCGTTGAACCGGCATGCGGCGCCTTCGGGGCGCCGCGATTTCGTCAGACGCAAAGGTTTGCGATACCTATAAGTAACGCATATCGCCTGCCGCATGCCCCGGACGAAAAAACGTCCGACCCCGAGATCGGGGCAGCTGCCGGCGGAGGCTTTTCGTACCACCGACGCGGTGCCGCGATCCCGCCACACAATGAAAAACGGGGCGTCATCCCGTCCGTTCCGGGCCGGCAATTCCTGCCGCCATCGCCCCTCCGGCGCCGTCTGCGCGCCACGCGCGCCGACCCTGTTACTCCCTTTCAACCAGTCATGTTACTGTCACGCCAGTTTCATCGATTGTCACATTACCGTCATGAGGAGCCCCTAACCTTCGCGGTGCCGTAGTCATCCGCTCACACACTGGAGGTCTCATGAAATTGATGCAAACCGCGATTGCCGGCCTGGCTGGCGCGCTTTTCGCCGTCGCCGCCCACGCTGCCGACATCACGGGCGCAGGCAGCACGTTCGCGATGCCGATCTATACGAAATGGGCTGCTGACTACCAGCAGACCGGCGGCGCGAAGGTCAACTACCAAGGTATCGGTTCGTCGGGCGGCCTGAAGCAGATTATCGCGAAGACGGTCGATTTTGCCGGCTCGGACGCTCCGCTGAAGGATGACGAGCTCGCGAAGGAAGGCCTGTTCCAGTTCCCGACGGTGGTCGGCGGCGTGGTGCCGGTCGTCAACGTGCCGGGCGTGAAGGCCGGCGAACTGACGCTGTCGGGCCCGGTGCTCGGCGACATCTACCTCGGCAAGATCAAGAAGTGGAACGACCCGGCGATCGCCGCGCTGAACCCGAAGGTCAAGCTGCCGGACACGGACATCGCCGTGGTCCGCCGCGCTGACGGCTCGGGCACGAGCTTCATCTGGACGAACTACCTGTCGAAGGTCAACGACGAGTGGAAGTCGAAGATCGGCGAAGGCACGACGGTCAACTGGCCGACGGGCACGGGCGGCAAGGGCAACGACGGCGTCGCGGCCTTCGTGCAGCGCCTGCCGGGCGCGATCGGCTACGTCGAGTGGGCGTACGCGAAGAAGAACAACATGGTCTACACGGCCCTGAAGAACTCGACGGGCACGGTGGTCGAGCCGAAGACCGAAACGTTCAAGGCCGCTGCCGCAGGCGCGAACTGGTCGAAGTCGTTCTACCAGATCCTGACGAACCAGCCGGGCAAGGAAGCATGGCCGGTCGTCGGCGCGACGTTCGTGCTGCTGCACGCGAAGCAGGAAAAGCCGGAGCAGGGCGCGGAAACGCTGAAGTTCTTCAGCTGGGCGTTCAAGAACGGCGAGAAGGCTGCTGACAGCCTCGACTACATCTCGCTGCCGCCGGCAGTCGAAGCGGAAATCCGCAAGCAGTGGAAGGTCAAGGTGACGGACGCTTCGGGCAAGCCGGTCGCCGCCGAGTAAGCATTGCAGCGGTTCGCTGCCCGGCCGTGCCGGCCGGGCAGTGTGTGCGGTAAAGCCGGGCGTTACGGCGCCCGGCAATCAAAAGCAGGCACCCATGTCTGATATTTCTTACACGTCCTCCCGGTCGCCCGATAGTGCGCAGCAGCGCGCGCCGAGCCGTCTCGGGGATGTCCTGTTCGGCGGCCTTGCTCGGCTCGCCGCGATCGTGACCCTGCTGCTGCTGGGCGGGATCATCGTTTCCCTGATCATTGCGTCGATGCCGACCATCCAGAAGTTCGGCCTCGGCTTCCTGTGGCAATCCGAGTGGGATCCCAACTCGGACATCTACGGCGCGCTCGTGCCGATCTACGGCACGATCGTGACGTCGGTCATCGCGCTCGTCATTGCGGTGCCCGTCAGCTTCGGCATCGCGCTGTTCCTCACCGAGCTGTCGCCCGTGTGGCTGCGCCGCCCGCTCGGTATCGCCATCGAGCTGCTCGCCGCGATTCCGTCGATCGTGTACGGCATGTGGGGCCTGCTCGTGTTCGCGCCGATCTTCGCCGAATACTTCCAGAAGCCGATCGGCCGCCTGTTCAAGGACGTCTGGGTGCTCGGCCCGCTGACTGCCGGCCCGCCGATCGGTATCGGCATCCTTGCAGCCGGCGTGATCCTCGCGATCATGATCATCCCGTACATCGCATCGGTGATGCGTGACGTGTTCGAAGTCACGCCGGTGCTGCTGAAGGAGTCGGCCTACGGGATCGGCTGCACGACCTGGGAAGTGATGTGGAAGGTGGTGCTGCCCTACACGAAGACCGGCGTGATCGGCGGCGTGATGCTCGGCCTCGGCCGCGCGCTCGGCGAAACGATGGCCGTGACCTTCGTGATCGGCAACACCAACCTGCTCGACAGCGTGTCGCTGTTCGCGCCGGGCAACAGCATCACGTCGGCGCTCGCGAACGAATTCGCGGAAGCGCAGCCGGGCCTGCACACATCCGCGCTGATGGAACTCGGCCTGATCCTGTTCGTGATCACGTTCATCGTGCTGTCCATCTCCAAACTGCTGCTGCTTCGTCTCGAGAAGGGAGAGGGCAAGAAATGAGCGAGCCCATCATGAATTTCCCGGGGCCGGACGGCGCCGCGCTCGACGCGATGCGCAACCGCCTGCAGCGCAAGCGCAAGGCCGTCAACGCGATCGCGCTCACCGCGTCGCTGGGCGCGATGGCCTTCGGGCTGCTGTGGCTCGTGTGGATTCTCTACACGACGGTGCATCTCGGCGTCGGCGGCCTGTCGCTGCAACTGTTCACCGAATCGACGCCGGCGCCGAACACGGAAGGCGGCGGTCTCGCGAACGCGATCGTCGGCAGCCTGCTGCTGTGCGGTTTCGGCACGCTGGTCGGCACGCCGATCGGCATCCTGGCCGGTGTCTATCTTGCCGAATACGGCCAGAAGAACCTGCTGGCGAGCACGATCCGCTTCATCAACGACATCCTGCTGTCCGCGCCGTCGATCGTCATCGGCCTGTTCGTGTATGCGATCGTCGTTGCAAAGTCGGGGCGCTTCTCGGGCTGGGCCGGTGTGATCGCGCTCGCGCTGCTGCAGATTCCGATCGTGATCCGCACGACCGAGAACATGCTGAAGCTCGTGCCGAACGCGCTGCGTGAAGCGGCCTTCGCGCTCGGCACGCCGAAGTGGCGCATGGTGCTGAAGATCACGCTGCGCGCGTCGGTCGGCGGGATCATCACCGGCGTGCTGCTCGCCGTCGCGCGGATCGCCGGCGAAACGGCGCCGCTGCTGTTCACCGCGCTGTCGAACCAGTTCTTCTCGTGGGACATGAGCCAGCCGATGGCGAACCTGCCCGTCACGATCTACAAGTTCGCGATGAGCCCGTTCGCGGAATGGCAGTCGCTCGCATGGGCGGGCGTGTTCCTGATCACGCTCGGGGTGCTCGGACTCAACATCCTGGCGCGCTCGATCTTCTCGAAAAAGTAACGGCGGAGCAATCCGATGAATATGGCAGAAAGCCACCTGAATCCGGTCGAACGCACTGCAGCGCCGGCCGGCACGCAAGAAGCGGCGCACGGCCGTCCGCTCGAGCCGCTGAACGCGAAGATCGAGGTCAACAACCTCAACTTCTTCTACAACAAGTTCCACGCGCTGAAGAACATCAACCTGAGCATTCCCGAAGGGAAGGTGACGGCGTTCATCGGCCCGTCGGGCTGCGGCAAGTCGACGCTGCTGCGCACGTTCAACAAGATGTTCGCGCTCTACCCGGAGCAGCGCGCCGAAGGCGAAATCCTGATGGACGGCGAGAACCTGCTGACGACGAAGCGCGACATCTCGCTGCTGCGCGCGCGGATCGGCATGGTGTTCCAGAAGCCGACCCCGTTCCCGATGTCGATCTACGACAACATCGCGTTCGGCGTGAAGATGTTCGAGAAGCTCACGCGCTCGGAAATGGACGATCGCGTCGAGTGGGCGCTCACGAAGGCCGCGCTGTGGAACGAAGTGAAGGACAAGCTGAGCCAGAGCGGCTACGGCCTGTCGGGCGGCCAGCAGCAGCGTCTGTGCATCGCGCGCGGCATCGCGATCCGTCCGGAAGTGTTGCTGCTCGATGAACCGTGCTCGGCGCTCGACCCGATCTCGACGGGCCGCATCGAAGAGCTGATCGCGGAGCTGAAGAGCGACTACACGGTCGTGATCGTCACGCACAACATGCAGCAGGCCGCACGCTGCTCGGATTTCACGGCCTACATGTACCTGGGCGAGCTGATCGAATTCGGCGAGACCGAAAAGATCTTCATCAAGCCGGTGCGCAAGGAAACGGAAGACTACATCACCGGCCGTTTCGGCTGATGACGGAGAACAACAGCCATGTCGGATAAACATCTGTCGAGCCAGTTCGACGCGGACCTCAATGCCGTGTCGTCGAAAGTGCTGGAAATGGGTGGGCTCGTCGAGTCGCAGATCGTCGGCGCGATGCACGCACTGAACGAGTTCGATCGCGATACGGCCGAGAAGGTCATCACGGCCGAGGAAACGCTGAACGCGATGGAAGTCGACATCGACCAGGAGTGCGGCAACATCATCGCGCGGAGGCAGCCAGCCGCGCGTGACCTGCGCCTTTTGATGTCGATTTCGAAAACGATTACGAACCTCGAGCGCGCCGGCGACGAGGCCGAGAAGATCGCGAAGCGCGTACGCCGCCTGGTCGACGAGCCGGCTGCGCGCACGGTCAACATCGCCGAGATCAAGGTGTCGGGCGAGATGGCCGTGACGATCCTGCGCCGCGCGCTCGACGCGTTCGCGCGTCTCGATACGGTGGCCGCTGCGCAGATCGTCAAGGACGACAAGGAAATCGACCAGGAATTCCGCGCGTTCGTGCGCAAGCTCGTGTCGTACATGCAGGAAGATCCGCGCACGATCTCGGTCGGCCTCGAGTACCTGTTCATCGCGAAGGCGATCGAGCGGATCGGCGACCACGCGAAGAACATCGCCGAATTCATCATCTACATCGTGAAGGGCACCGACGTGCGGCACCAGCCGCGCGACACGCTCGATCGCGAAGCCAACAGTTAATCGACTCCGTAAGGAAGAACAGAGGTGCCGATGCCCAGCAACATTCTCGTCGTTGAAGATGAGCCCGCGATTTCCGAACTGATCTCGGTGAATCTCCAGCACGCCGGTCACTGCCCGATTCGTGCGTACAACGCCGAACAGGCGCAGAACCTGATCAGCGACGTGCTGCCCGATCTCGTGCTGCTCGACTGGATGCTGCCGGGCAAATCCGGCATCGCGTTCGCGCGCGACCTGCGCAACAACGAACGGACCAAACACATCCCGATCATCATGCTCACCGCCCGCGGCGACGAGCAGGACAAGGTGCTCGGCCTCGAAATAGGCGCGGACGACTACGTGACGAAGCCGTTCTCGCCGAAGGAACTGATGGCGCGGATCAAGGCCGTGCTGCGCCGCCGTGCGCCGCAGCTGACCGAGGACGTCGTGTCGATCAACGGGCTGCGCCTCGACCCGGCCACGCACCGCGTCGCCGCGCATGCGGAAGGCAGCGAGATCAAGCTCGATCTCGGCCCGACCGAGTTCCGCCTGCTGCATTTCTTCATGACGCATCCGGAGCGCGTGCACAGTCGCACGCAACTGCTCGACCAGGTGTGGGGCGACCACGTGTTCGTCGAGGAGCGCACCGTCGACGTGCACATCAAACGATTGCGCGCGGCCTTGAAACCGGCCGGTTGCGATGCGATGATCGAGACCGTGCGCGGCAGCGGCTACCGGCTCGCCAAGCACGCGTAACGTATCCGGGCCTGCCGTGTGCCACGGCAAGCCGTTCATTCTTTCGGACGCTGAATCATGAACATTATCTGGGCGCGCTTTCTGGTGTCGCTCGTGCTGCTCGTGCTGATCGGCGTATTGGTCGGCGTTTTCGCCGGCCCGACCGCGGGCCTCGTGTTCGTGGTCGTGATGCTGGTTGCGCAGGGCTTTTTCAGTACCTTTCACACGCAGCGTCTGTGGCGGCTGCTCGATGCGCCGGTCTACGGTGAAGTGCCGAGCGCGCCGGGCATCTGGGGCGAGATCTACTATCGCCTGCACAAGCTCGCGAAGCAGTGGCATGCGCAGGTGCGGCAGGTCGAGCAGCAGCATTCGCGCTTCATCCAGGCGATCCAGGCGTCGCCGAACGGCGTCGCGATGCTCGACGATCACGACCAGATCGAGTGGTGCAACGCGATCGCCGAGGTCCATTTCGGCCTGGATGCGAAGCGCGACCTGCGCCAGCACATCACCAACCTGGTACGCCATCCCGATTTCGTCCGCTACCTGAACGCGCAGCATTACGACGAGACGCTCGTGATGCGCGGCATGGGCGACTCGCGGCAGAACGTGCTGGAAGTGCAGGTGTTTCCGTACGGCGAGAACCGCAAGCTGCTGCTTACGCAGGACATCACCGAGCTCGAGCGGACCGACGCGATGCGGCGCGACTTCGTCGCGAACGTGTCGCACGAACTGAAGACGCCGCTCACCGTGCTGTCGGGCTTTCTCGAGACGATGCGCGAGCTGCCGCTGAACGAGGAAGACCGCGCGCGCTATCTCGAGATGATGGAGCAGCAGGCATCGCGGATGCGGCACATCGTGACCGACCTGCTGGTGCTCGCGAAGCTGGAGGGCGAGAGCAAGCCGCCGGTCGATCGCGCGATCGACATGCGCGCCGTGTTCGATCACCTGAAGGAGGATGCGCAGACGCTGTCGAACGGGCATCACGACATCGCGTTCTCGATCGACGAGACGCTCGGCGTCACCGGCGCGCAGACGGAGCTGTTCAGCGCATTCGCGAACCTCGTCACGAACGCGATCCGCTATACGCCGGAAGGCGGGAAGATCGTCGTGACGTGGCGGCGCGAAGGCGCGCAAGGCGTGTTTTCCGTCACGGACAGCGGCTTCGGCATTCCGGCCGCCGACCTGCCGCGGCTCACCGAACGCTTCTATCGCGTCGACCGCAGCCGTTCGCGCGACACGGGCGGCACGGGGCTCGGGCTCGCGATCGTCAAGCACGTGCTGCAGCGGCACGACGCACACCTGTACGTGCAGAGCGAGGAAGGGCGCGGCAGCACGTTCACTGCGCGGTTCCCGGGTTCGCGCGTCATCGCGATCCGGCCGGCCACGTACGAGGCATGATCGCGTAACGGTATCCGTCGCTCGTCCGGCGAGCGGCGGCATGCCGGATCCGCAACGAAAGAGCGCAGCCCGCGTGAACTGCACCCCAAAAGTTGGATACCGATCCAACCTTTGGGGTGTTTTTCATGACGAAGTACGACGAGCGGTTCAAGCAACAGGTGGTCAGCGC
>NZ_LDUL01000056.1:0-17723 GCF_001043615.1 Burkholderia sp. LK4 | reverse complement strand
AAGCGGTGTCACTTCGCTGTCGACTTCGACGGCGTCCAGCGTCGGCTCGCTGTCCACCGGCCTCAGCTCGACCAACAGCAACCTCGACTCGCTGTCGACGTCCACGTCGTCAGGGCTGTCGACGGCCAACAGCTCGATCACGTCGCTGTCCACCTCGACGTCGTCCAGCGTCGGTTCGCTGTCCACTGGCCTTAGCTCGACCAACAGCGCGATGACGTCGCTGTCGACGTCGACGTCGACAGGCCTCAGCTCGACGAACAGCAACGTCACGTCGTTGTCGACTGGGTTGAGCACGACCAACAGCAATGTCGCGTCCCTTTCGACCGGGCTTTCCACGACCGACGCCAGTCTGTCGTCCCTGTCGACCGCAGTCGCGCCGCTGACGTCGATCAAGACCCAGACGAGGGATGGTAGTACGGCTATCGGTTCGGGAGCATCGGCAGCTGCAAGCTCAACAGCTATTGGCCAAGGGGCGAGTGCGTCGGGCGCTAATTCGACTGCGGTTGGTCAAGGCGCGACTGCCTCGGGGCAAAACTCCACAGCGGAAGGCCAAGGCGCGATCGCGTCGGGCAACAACTCCAAGGCTGACGGTCAGGCGGCGGCTGCGACCGGCGAAAATTCGACGGCGTTGGGCCAACGATCGACGGCGTCCGGAGCCAATACGACCGCGGTGGGTCAAGGCAGCATGGCAACAGCACCGAATTCCGTCGCGATCGGCGCTGGTTCGGTGGCCTCGGAGCCGAATGCCGTTTCGTTCGGGACGCCTGGCAATGAGCGTCGATTGACGAACGTGGCCCCCGGGATCAGCGGCACCGATGCCGCCAATATGAATCAGCTTTGGCGCGTTCAGTCGTCCGTTAATGAAGTGGCGCGTCGTGCGTACTCGGGCATTGCCGCGGCAACCGCCTTGACCATGATTCCGGAGGTCGACCCCGGGAAGACGATCGCAGTCGGGATTGGGGGCGGCAGCTACCAAGGGTATGCAGCATCCGCCATCGGGGTGTCGGTGCGATTCAGCGACAACGTGAAGGCCAAGCTCGGTGTCGGGATCAGCGGCAACGGTAGCACCTACGGAGCCGGGGTCTCGTACCAGTGGTAAGTCGTTGACTTGTTCCCCGGGTGCGGCGTGGCAACCGCCGCCCGGGGAATCCTGTATCGACGATCGTATTGAATGACGTACGAGAATTTAATGCAGACGACATATAGTCACGATGCCCGCCGGAGTCGCCTCGACATGCGTCCGTCCGTCGGCATTTCGCTGTTCGCGCGAAACGACCAGGCGATCTGGGAAAACGGCATTCACCAGAACATCGCGTTCCTCGCGATGATGCTCAAGCGCTCCGATCGCGTCGGCCCGGTCTATTTCCTGAACGGCGGCGACGCCAAGGCATTGCCGGTCGGGCTCGACCTCGATGGCCTCGACGTGCCGCTCGTCCAGCCGAACGACGTCACGCACGAACTCGACGTCGTGATCGAAATGGGCGCGCAACTGCCGGTCGAATGGCTCAGGCACATGAAGGCGCTCGGCAAGAAAATTGCCGCGTTCTTCTGCGGACACGTATACGCCGGCCTGTGCGAAACCCCGATCTTCGGCAAACCGTCGGGGCACATCTTCAACGGTGCGCCGTTCGATGAGGTGTGGCTGCTGCCGCAGTACGAGAAGACCGGCGCGCCGATGCTGCAAACCCTGCTGCGCGCGCCGGTGCACCTGATGCCGCACATCTGGTCGCCGTACTTCCTCGATCGCCGCATCGCCGCGCTGGCAAGCGAAGACCAGGCGTTCGGCTATCGGCCCGGCCGCCGCCCCTGGAATCTCGCCACGCTCGAGCCGAACATCTCGGTCGTGAAGTCCTGCCATTACCCGATGCTCGCGTGCGACGCGTTCTACCGCGCACAGCCGGACGCGGTGCAGCATCTGTTCGTCGTCAACTCGATGCAGATGAAGGCGCATCTGACCTTCCTGCACTTCGCGAACAGCCTCGACCTCGTCCGCGAGCACAAGGCGACGTTCGAGCCGCGCATCGACCTGCCGGGCTTCATGGCGCGCCACGCGGACGCCGTCGTGTCCCACCACTGGGAAAACGCGCAGAACTATCTGTACTACGACGTGCTGTACGGCGGCTATCCGCTGATCCACAACTCGACGCTGCTCGGCGACGCCGGCTACTACTACCCGGACTTCGATTCCGCCGCGGGCGGCCAGGCGCTGCGCGATGCGTGGCTGCATCACGACGAGCGGCTCGACGACTATCGTGCGAAAGCCGACCGGGTGCTGCAATCGGTCTCGATCGACAACCCCGCGAACCTGGACGCGTTCGTCGCGCGCCTGGTCGCCTGAACCGGAGCATACGCATGTCGGACTCCAATGCCCGTCAAGCGCCCGGCGAGGCAGGCAAATCGTCATCCTTTGCGTGTATGGAGATGGCATGAGTCGCCGCGTAAAAGTGCTGATGCAGCATGCTCTCGCACACGATACGGGGCTTCACGCGGATTCGGACATGAAGGCCGCCGGCATGGTGCTGGCGGCGATTGCTCGAGACCGGGTGATGCTGTATGCCCAGCCGATTTTGAGCGTGGGTGACGGTGAACAGGTGCTGTATCACGAGTGCCTGGTGAGAATTCTCGGCGTAGACGATCGTACGATCGTGTATCCATCAGCGTTCATTCCCAGTCTGGAACGACTTGAACTCATGCGCTTCCTGGACCGCTATGTCGTCGGCATGGCCATCGAGTTCATGGAGTCGAATGTTGACCTGCGCCTGGGCGTCAATATTTCCGCACAAAGCGCGAGTGAGATCCAATGGTGGGAATCGATTCTGCTGTTGCTCGAGGGCAGGCCCGACATTGCGTGTCGCCTCGTCGTGGAGATTACCGAGACCGTGCAACTGTCGCCCGTGTCGGGTCGGGCATTCGTCGAGCGCCTGCAGCGCATGGGCTGCAGTATCGCCGTGGACGATTTTGGCGACGGATTCAGCGTCGAGAATGGCGCTCGGATCACTTCGCCCGACATCGTCAAGATTTCCGGTCGGATGTTGCCGACGGACGGGCGCGACGGGGTGCAGTTCGACCGATTTGAACAATGGGTGGCCCGGGCCCGGGACCATGCCCCGCAGGTGGTGGTGGAGGGCATAGAAAACGCGGACACGCTGCTCACGGCGTCGTTGGCGGGGGCGCAATGGGTGCAGGGCTACCATACCGGCAAGCCAGGCCGATTGGAAAAAGAAGAGCGCTCGACCGTTGGATCGGTAGAGCGATCGATGCAGCAATTCGAGCGCGTCGTGGATGCACTGATAGACCGCCAGGTCGACGAAAAGACCCGCGACGATGCGAAGCGTGCCTATGCGGTTGGACTTTCAAGCGCGTTGTACGGCAGGCGTTCCGCCATCGCCACGAGTCTATACAGCGGCCTGATTGACGTGATACGAACAAAGTCGGGCCCATCGAATATGTCGGTGCAATGGCTTCTGTGTTTTGTCGCGCTTGGCCAACTCAATGGCCAGACATTGGCGCGTTCGCTCGGATCGGGAGCCTACTCGTGACACCGCGTGCGACATACCCGATGTCCAATCACGCCAAGCTGCTCAACTTGGAGGAATACATGGCAAGGTCGAACACCCGCCCGGTACCTCGTGCAGGCAAGTGCCTCGTCGTCGGCGTGTCGTTGTTCGTGCGCGGCGCCGGCCAGTCGCTGTGGGAAAACGGCATCTTCCAGAACTGCCTGCTGCTGATCCTGCTGCTGCGCCAGTCGCCGCTCGTCGCTCAAGCCGTGATGGTGAACGGCGGCGAACAGGTCGCCGATCCGCAGATGATGCTCGGCGAATGGGACGTGCCGCTCCTGTCGATGGACGAAGCACTGCAGCGCTGCGACGTGCTGATCGAAATGAGCGCGCAGTTCGGCGCGGATTATCTGCGCGCGTTCCGCGAGCGCGGCGGCAAGGTCGTCACGATGCGGGTCGGCAACGACTACGTGATCGACATCGAGCGCGCGATGTTCAACAAGCCGTCGGGTTTCCTGTTCTCCGGTGCGCCGTACGATGCCGTGTGGACGATTCCCGAATTCGAGCGCTCGTGCCTGCACTATTACCAGACCGGCCTGCGCGCGCCCGTCACCGTCCTGCCACACATCTGGCATCCGATGCTATTCGACAAGGCGCGCGCGACGCTCGGCGCCGGGTTGTCGTTCGGCTATCAGCCTGGCAAGTCGCGCTGGCGCGTGACGATGTTCGAGCCGAACATCTGCATGGTGAAGACGAGCATCATCCCGATGCTCGTCACGGAAGAAGCGTATCGCGCGCAACCCGATTTCCTCGATATTGTGCGCGTGTGCAACACGGTACACCTGAAGGAGCACACGACATTCGTCCACTTCGCGAAAAGCCTCGAAATCGTGAACCACGGGATCACGACGTTCGAAAGCCGCTACGCGGTGTACGAGTTCATGGCGGCCTACGGCGACGCGGTGGTATCGCATACGTGGGAGAACGCGCAGAACTATCTGTATTACGAACTGCTGTACGGCGACTATCCGCTGATCCACAACTCGCCGTTCCTCGGTGATGCCGGGTATTTCTATCCGGACTTCGACTGCCAGGCCGGCGGCCGCGCGCTGCTGCAGGCATTCGCCGAGCACGACGCGAATCTCGACGCGTACCGCGAGCAGTCGAAGCACGTGCTCGACTCGGTCAGCATTTACAACCCCCAAAACATCGCGGCATATACCGACGCGATTGCCACCCTCTATCGCGACGCGTGAAGTCGCGCATTTTTCTGGATCCCATGATGAACGCTCTCCCGGCCCTTACCAGCGCAAAATGGCTTATCGGCTGCGCCGTCGCGTCGATCGCAATCGGTGCACACGCGCAATCCGCTGCCGAATCGGCCGACACACTGCTCCGCGACTCGGACGCGGTGTTCAAGCAGCTCGACGCCGGCCAGTACGGCGTGGTGTGGACCAACGCCGCCGGGTTCGTGAAGGCGCGCATCAAGCAGGATCAGTTCGTGGCCGAGATGCAGCATGCGCGCCAGTCGGTCAGCACGGTTGGCCATCGCGGCTGGGCGCAAATGACGCGTGTTGTTTACAAAAGCGTACCGGAGGTGCCGGATGGCTTGTACGCGAATGTCGACTACACGACGACATTGGAGACGGGTACTACGCTCTACGAAAGGCTTAGTTTTCGTCTCGAAAACGACAGCTGGCACCTGACCGGCTATGTTCCGAGATGGACACAAAGCAATTGATCGTGGTCGCAAGCTCTGTGAAGAAAACTCACGCGGCATCAGATTCCTACATTGCAGAGTGCCTTGCATCCGAACACCGCCGGCACCGTGGAGATGCCCGAATGCGTTCGTTCAGGCACCCGCCCCTTTTGCAGCCTCCCGTGAATCTGAGTCGCGAAAGTGCGGTGCATCGCATGCCCCTATCAGTAGCCGTTTCCCCGACCAAAAAACCGAGTCACTGCACCATCGAACGTGACAAAGCCTAAAAGCCGCCAGCCCGGATCGAATTGAGATGGACACGTGATGAACAGCTATCAATTTCGGGATACTGCCTTCATAAGAGAGCACTATTTCAGGGGGCAATTCCTGGAAGCCGTGCGAGCAGCGCAAGCACTTCTTGACGCGTGCCCCGACGATGCGGAATTGCTCAACCTCGCGGGTGCATGCCATCTTGCGTTGGGCAACCATGCCGACGCCGAGACTTGTCTGACGCGGGCGGCTCGCGGCAGGCCGTGGTTCGCGGACGCTCATAACAACCTCGGCGTTCTCTATCAAGCTCAGGCTCGGCACGAAGCATCCGAGTCGGCATTTCGGCACGCGCTTGCTGCGCAGCCGGTTCATCCAGGCGCCTTGTTGAATCTGGGCAGGCTGCTTCGATCGACACGACGCCTGAGAGAAGCGGAGTCCGTGATTGCGCAATTGATCGAGCTGACACCCGATAACCATGAAGCGATGAACGTGCTCGGCCTTATCTTGAAGGACCAAGGTCGCCTCAACCTCGCCAAGGCCGCTTATCGGCGAGCGGTGGAGCTTCAGCCGGACCACGCACTTTACATGCTTGATCTGGCCAACGCGTTGCTGTACGACGGAAACTGGATTGAGGGACTCCCGTTGTTCGAAGCACGCCACGCCCCACTTTTCCAGGGTGCCTTTTCCAGCCCTCCGCCCGTGCCCTTTCCTCAATGGCGGGGGGAGACCATTGTAGGCGCGACGTTGCTAATCTGGCCCGAGCAAGGACACGGTGACTTGATCCAACTCGCACGTTACATTCGAAAACTCAAGTCGCTCGGCGCCGCGCGGATCACGCTTGTTTGCAGCGCTGCCACCCTGTCGCTGTTTGCAGCGCTACCTGACGCAGATGCTGTTGTTCCGCGCGAAAACTTTCGTGCGTCGGCATGTCCGATCCATGATTTCTGGACCTACGTCTGGAGCATTCCCCACCATCTGAAGGAACAGCCTTCCACCATCCCGGCCGAGCTGCCATATCTGCGTGCCCCGGCGAACGCAGCGTCGAGATGGGAGCGCTTCATTCCCAAGGGACGTCTGCGCGTTGGTTTGGTATGGAGGGGGAACCCGCTCAACGCGAACGACCAAGTCAGATCGCTGCCGGCGCTGAAGATCCTAAGGCCGCTGTGGAAGATCGAAGGCGTCACGTTCGTCAGTCTCCAAAAGGATGCCGCCGTAACCGAGATGCAATCAGAAAGCGCCCACGGCTTCATTGTCAATCTGGGCAGCAGGGCCGGCGATTTCGCCGATGTCGCGGCGATCATTTCACGGCTCGACCTCGTGATCGGCGTCGATACCGCCGTCGTACATCTTGCCGCAGCGCTTGGCAAACCTACGTGGATATTGCTTTCAAATATCGCTACCGACTGGCGGTGGGCTGCACGGGGATCGACATCGATCTGGTATCCGGGCGTCGTGACGCTGTTTCGGCAGGAAGTCGACGAATTGGATTGGTCGAGCGTCGTTTCGCGGGTCGCCCGGGCGTTGTCCGACAGACGGAACAGCTAGCGGCACCATCCCGCACGCCTAACAGTTTCTCTACGTAATGCAATGCGCCGATGCGTTCTAGTGCTTTGGTACCCGTCCCTTGGCGAGTCGGAAACAGCCATTCAAGAATTCGTCCCAAATGGTCATTTGTGGCACGTTAGCACCCGATGCGGTCGCCCGTAGCCGACCCGGAGCGGACGTTTGAGGCCCTCTTGAGAGTTGGCTGGCGATTTTGAATACTCAGTTCTGAAAGCAAGCCGGGAGCAATCTCATATAAGTGCTTGGTCCAATAAGGCATATCGCTCCTAGCGAAGGACATGGGGGAGATCGTGCCAAAACAGAGCCGCCAGCTCGTGATCTGGAAACCTGTCCACAGCCGCCTTCCACACTCGACTCACTTCCTCCAGTTCCCCCGGCGTCCCGATGCACACCGCCCATGTTGAACCACGACAGCTCGTAGTTGGCATTCGCTGCAATGACCGTAAGCGCGCGTCCCGTACCGCAGTTTAATGCTTTCGGAGGGGCTCGACGCGAGCGGAGAGTTGCAGCGACGAGGCCACGTTTCATGGTAGCAGTTCGGCGATGCGGTTGGGCGACGTCTTCGGACACTGACCGTCGTCGACAACTACACACGGGAATGCCCGGCCATGGAGGTCGGACGAAGCCTGAAGGGGGCACGTGGTCGAAGCGCTGATGCGTATCACCGCCATGCGCGGGCGCCCTGCCACGATCAAGGTTGACTATGGCAGCAAGTTCATCTCGAAGGCCATGGATCGCTGGGCGTATGAACATGGCGTTGAACCCGATTTCAGCCGACCAGGCACGCCCCCCTGACAATGCCCAGGTCGAAGGCACTTCCGGCAAGAATGCCTGAACGCGCATTGGTTCTTGTTATTGGTTGACGCGCAGAGCAAAATCAATGACTGGCGCACGTACTATAACGAGGTTCGTCCCCACTCCGCATTTCAGTGGATGACGCCCGCCGAATTCGCCGTCAGGCAAGGGAATCCACCTCGCCTGCGAAGAGCTAACCATTGCGGACGAACCACACGTGTCCCGTCGACGATATCCTCGCAACGCGACGAACCATTGTCTTGGCCGGTATGGAGGACATCGGAAAAGGATAGTTGACCCATTTGGCACTAGGCGGCAACACGAACACGTCGAGGTCTAATCTCGCGCTATTCGTTGATGGCAGACGCGGCGGCCATCGTGCCAATCGTGCGACCGAATACGCCGCACGGCCAACGCGGAGCACGCTACGCCAAGAGTATCGCTGACTGTCTTCATCGATCGTTCTGCGGCAACAAGGGCGAACGCGCAATCAGGTTTTTTGTCGTCCCGATGGCAGTCGCGTCGTACTATCTACCGATCGGATTCCAGTCGAATATTACCGAGGCTTTCAGCCAGCTTGAGCCGCGCGGTCCGCCATTCGGATACCGCCCGCACACGCTGCTTTTCTGCATCTGACAAGGCGGACTGAGCAGTCATCAACTCAGTAAACGTGCCGATGCCCACCTTGAAGCGGCCGCGCGCGACCTCGATCGACCGGCGCGCATAAACAATCAGCGCCTCCGTGTTGTCGAGATTGTCTGTGTCGACACGCAAGCTCTGATAGCTCCTCCAGACATCGAGCGACACCTGCAGTTCGTCCGCCTGCAACGCCGCCTCGGACGAGGCCACCTGTGCGCTGGCGGCCGCGACGTGATAACTGGAAGCGAAGCCGTCGAACAGCGGGATCGTAATCCGAATGCCGATGGAACTGCCGCGACTGCTCGTGACCCGTGCCTGCTCCGGTTGTTGCTGGTAGGCCGGATTGTTGCGGCTCAGGCTGCCGGTCAACGCGATGCTTGGCAGCCCCTGGGCTCGGACCGCATCAACGTTCGCCCGCGCGGCGTCGAGCTTGGCGCGGGCAGCGACGAGCTTCGGATGGCGAACCTTCGCCTGCTCGATGAGTTGCGACACGCCGTCGTCGAACACGTGTCGGTCGATCAGCGGTTGATCTGGCGCAAGCTGGATCGGACGGTCCGCCGGCAGCCCCATCGCCACCGCCAGCGTGCCGCGGGCAGTCTCGACGGTCCCTTCGGCGGTGACACGGTCGACAATCGCCCGCCGATACATCGTCTGTGCCTGCAGTTCATCACCCAGTTCGCCGGCTCCAGCGTCGTGCCTCGCCTTCGCCACCTCGAGGCTTTCTCGCGCGGCGTCTTCGGCGGCACGCGCGGCGATCTTCGATCCTTCCGCGGCACGCAGGTCGTAGTAGGCCTGCGCGGCATTGAGCAGAACGGTTTGCAGCATGTCGTCGTGCGTCGCGTTCGCGGCGGCGACCAGTGCACGAGCGCGGCGCACGCTGAACTCGCGGCGGCCGAAATCGAACAGCACCCAACTCAGGTCGAGCGATCCATACCGACTGGTCGAGCGCTGCGTCTGCGTATAGGGGCCGTAGCCCGGCACCGCATAGGTCGTCGCGAGGTTGTCGCGCTGGATGCCGACCGATCCATTAAAAGTCGGCAGGTAGGCAGCTTCCTCGACGCCGACCTGCGCGGCTTGCGCGCGCGCATCCGCCCACACCTGGCGCACCTGCGGATTGGCGCAGACCGCCCGCAGCATCACGTCTTCCAGTTCGAGCGGCCGCGCCGCGCCGTCCGGCTGGCAGGTGGCGCCGTTCAATATCGGCGCGGCCGGCGCGGCGGCCGTCATGGAGCGTGTCACGTAGAGATCGATCAGGGGTCCGTCGATCGATTCGGCGCGAGCCGATGCGGCGGCAAGCAGCGTGAGACCAAGACCTGTCAGGATGTGTCGAAACATCATCTCTATCCTGCGGACGCCACGAGATCGGGAGCGACGGTCACCTGGTCGAGCGCGACCTTGCCTCGGTCCAGGACGATCACGCGCGACGCGGACGCGATCGTCTCCGGCCGGTGTGCGACAATCAGGCGCGTCACGCGAAGCCCGCCGACAGCCGTGTTCACCTGCTTTTCGCGCAATACGTCGAGGTTGCTGGTCGCCTCGTCGAGGACGAGAATCTTCGGCTTCTTGTAGAGCGCACGCGCGAGCAGCACTCGCTGCTTCTGCCCGCCCGACAGGACTGTTCCCATGTCGCCGATCAGCGTGTTGTAGCCCATTGGCATCGCGACGATGTCGTCGTGTACTGCCGCGATGCGCGCACATTCGGCTATCCATTGCGGATCGGCATCGGGCGCAAAGAAGCTGATGTTCTCGGCAATCGATCCGGAGAACAGTACGTCGTCCTGAAGCACGGTGCCAATCATCGCGCGCAATCGCTCGCGTCCTATGCGCACAGCGTCGACGCCACCAATCAGCACCGATCCAGCGGTCGGCTCTAGCACGCCGAGCAGGATATTGACGAGTGTCGTCTTGCCGCATCCGGACGGCCCCGCTAGCGCGACCGCCTCCCCTGCCCCGATACGTAACGAGATGCCGTCGAGCACCAGCGGCTCGCCGTCGGCGTAGCAAAAGCTTAGTTCCGACGTCTCGATCGTCGGCTCGAGATCGTCGGCTTCGCCCGGCACGTACCGCTCCCTCATGTCGGATTCTGGCTGCGCGAACACGATATCGGCCAGCCGCTCGCCTTGCAATTGCAGCATCTTGACCTCGATGAACTTGTCGATCAGGCTGCCGATGCGGCTATCGAATTGCCCCTTGTACGAGTTGAATGCAATCAGCACGCCGACGGTAAACTGACCGTCGACGACGAGCCGCGCACCCAGCCAGATGATTAGAATACCTTCGATGCCGAACAGCAGCCCGTTCAGTTGCTGAAAGAGCATCTGCAGCTTCTGCACGTGCAGGCCGGCGTTCACCTGATCGATGAACAGCGACAGCCAGTGCGAACGACGCTCGCTCTGCCGGTTGAACTGCTTGATGGTCTTGATGCCGCGCAACGTCTCCAACAAGTGGGTTTGCTGCTTTGCGCCGTGCACGATCTGATCTTCCGTCGCGCGCCGGAGCGGGCGGTACCACGTCCAGCGAAGCAGCGCGTAGAGGGCCATGGCGATCATCGCGATTCCTGCGAGCATCGGGCTGTAGATGACCATCATCGTCAACGTTACGATGGTCATCACGCCATCAATCATCGCGCTGATGAACGAGGTCGTGAACGTTTGCTGGATCGTGTCGATCGTGCCGAATCGGGACACGATGTCACCGAGGTGCCGACGTTCGAAGTAGCTCATCGGCAGATTCAGAAGGTGAGTCAGCACGTTGGTGCGCCACTGGACATTGAGCGTCGTGCCGAGATACATCATCGCCCATGACCGAAGCGCCGTCACCGCCTGCCGTAGCACGAGCATCAGTCCGAAGCCGATCGCGAGGAGAGACAGGAGATCCCGATCCGCGCTGACGATGACTTCGTCGATCACCCATTGCAGGAAGAATGGCGACACCAGCGTGAAGATCTCGATCGCAACGGAAAGCGCGAACACCTGCATTAGCGAACGGGACAGACCGGAGACCCGACCCAGCAGCGAACGGATCTTGACCGCAGGCGCCTCGCCGCGTTCGGTGAAGCCGGCATTCGGCCACAGCTCGAGCGCCACGCCGGTGAACGCGCGCGACACGGCGTCGAGCGACAGCTTTCGAATGCCGTGGGCCGGATCGTGAATGGTCACCTCGTTCGCGCTGACCGCTTGCAGCACGACGAAGTGATTGAAGTTCCAGTGAAGGATGCACGGTAACCGCAGCTGGTTCAGATGGTCGATATCCAGCGTCAACGCGCGGGCGCCGAGGTTGAGTTGCCCGGCAATATCGATCACGCGCTGCAGCCCCATCCCCTTGAGCGATACCTGGTGGCGGCTGCGCATCGTTGGCAGATCCACATGGTGGCCATGATGACCTGAAATCATCGTGAGACATGCGAGTCCGCACTCCGCGGCCTCGGTTTGCAAGACGATCGGCAGCCTGCGTCGAAAGCCGAATGACAGTGGGTTGAGCGTGGACATGAACTGCATGGTCATCAAAGTTTGCCGGTAAGGGTGTAGAGCGGCTCCAGCACCCATTCGTACAATCGGCGGCGATCCTGGAGGATGTCCGCCTGCAGCGTCAGGCCGGCCTGTAGCGGCTGCGGCTTTCCGTAGGCCGTCACGCTCTGGTCCTGCAGCGCAACCGTGATACGGTAGAACGTGCCGTCTGTCTTCGCGAGCGATGCCGCAGGCATCCCGCTCGTCGCCAATTCGTCGGCCGAAAGCGCCGTACGCGCGATCGCCGTGACACGCGCGCGGTACTGCCCGAACTTCTGATACGGGTACGCCTGATACCGGACTAGAACGCGGTCTCCCAGCCGGATGAACCCGACACCCGTGCTCGGTACGAACAGGTTGGCCTGCCATTGGGCGCCGGCGGGTACGATGCTTGCCAGTGGGCGTGTCGAATCGACGGTTTGCCCCGGCTCCGCGATGACGGCCGTTGCAATACCAGTCTCTGGGGCCGTTGCAACAATCTTGCTTCGCGCCTCGCTTTCGACCAGCGATCGGTCGACATCCATGACGGCGCGGTTGATTTGCGACAGTTGATTCTGTTGCTTCAGCGATAGCCCCGCGAGATCATTCATGGCCGCTCGCAGTTCCTGATTCGTGTTCGCGCGGTCGCGCTGCAAGCTATGGAGCTTCGATTGCTGGTCAAGCAGGTCGGCTTGGCGCTGCTGCGCCTGATCCTTCGATATGTAGTCCTTGTCCAGCAGACCGGCGTAACGTGATGCAGCGTCGCTGGCCAGCGACGTGCGCGTCCTTTGCGCCGCAATCTGCTCGTCGATGCCGTCGAGTTCGGCACGCAAGCCGCCAACTTTCGCTTGCAGCGTACTGCGTTCGTTTCCCTGCAGCACGTGTGTCTTGGCCATCTCCTGCTGGAGCGATGTCTTGCGTTCCTGCGCTTGCGCCATCAGCGCCGCCTGCGTCTGCCCCGCTCCTTCGCTTCGGATATCGGTTGAAATCGTATACAGCGTCTGGCCGCGCGTGACGTGCTGCCCCTCGTCGACGTTCTTGTGTAGTACGACGCCGGTCTGCGGCGCATAGATCTTGACGAGGCCGCTGTCGGGAACGACGACACCGCTGACGGTCGTACGCCGTGTATAGGTGCCGAACGCGAACAGGAGGATGATGGCAATCGCCGCACAGACGGCAATCGAAGTCAACACAGTGGCCGTCAGCGGCCGGATCAGCACGATATCGCCGAGATTGCGGGAAGTCTGCGCTTCTTGGGCTTCGCTACGGAAGAGCGATGAGTCGGGAGGCACGGTAGTAGGAAAACTTCGGATTCTGGCGAAGCAGTCGATGTCGGCCGTCTGTGTCCATAGACGGCTGGCGGAGGCTGGGATCGTACCGCCGCTGCTCGTCGATTCAGGTCGAAAGTGGAGAGGAAGTTCGCATCAGCGCACGCCGGTCTTGAGAACGAACAAGATGCCGGTTAGTGCGGCGCGATTCAAAACAGGCAGCAGTTGGGTTCTTCTCACGACGCAGCATGGATGACGGCAGTAACCGTTCGATTAGTAGCGACAGTTCATCATCGATGATCAGCTTACCAATCTCCTCGGCCCTGACCGATACGATGCCCAAGACTAGAGACTCACTGAAAATGCCAACAACCCCTTGAGGACATTTTGCATCCCTCTCGTAGAGGGCGTAAGACACTTGTGGCCCTCAATCGGTCCACAAGTGCCGGCCTCATGAATCCGACTGCTGTCGACTGGCGGTCACGATACGGTCGTATTGCCCGAGGGAGGCGTCGTATTGCCCGAGGGGGGCGTCGTATAGCAGCCCGAGGCGGTCGTCGTAAGGCACGATGCCGAAACCGTCTTCGGGGGCTGACAAGAACTGATACCGAGCAGCGAGGCGATATCCGTCAGAAATCCCAAAAGGAGCCCCGTACCACCCGATGCAGCTTGGATTTCTTGTTGAGTAAGTTCACGCATTATTTCAATTCCCTTTTTTGAATATCCATTCGGACACAATCACAACCCAAAACCAGATGACCAAATTGTCGCGCATATATCCAAACAGAGGACCTTGCTTCTGGCCAAAGGCGAAGCGAATGTATCACTTGACGCCACGCACAACAACCACACACCGGAAATCTTGACACTCCCTGTACTTCACACACCAAATGAATTCGCATGATAAAAACAAGAAATTTACTCGCAATTATTTTTTAAAAAACCAAGACTAAAGAATTAATTGCAAAGGCATTCCGCCAGCTGGATGGCGAAAGCGAATCCACTCACGTTACGTCCGCGGACAGACACACTAAAAAGTGTGATTCCCTATAAGGCGGTGTCAATCTGAACATCCCCCCGTCTAGGCAAGCGCACCTCACCTAGTTGAGGTGAGGGTGGCACCGAATGTCGAACAAGGGCATCAATAATATTTTTCAGCCAGACGTGTTATTTTCAGTTGCCATACAGCGCAAATATTTTTAATTTCAAATATTGGAAATTGAAATTAATTACGCTTATGTCTGCTTTCACGTTGAAAGCCAATTCTTTCAATCATTGGGAAGCGTGCAGCAGTGCCGCCTTTATGTCGGAGGCCGCGATGCCGGCGTAACCAGTTGCTCAGCAACGATCCACGGCATATGTTCGTCGACGCGGTTGAGTTTGGCCGTACCGAACAAGTTGTAAATTGCAGCAGTGCGTTCCCCACCTGAGTTTGCACCCACGAACAGATAGTTGCGCCTTCTGACGCCCACCTCGCGCAGCGCAAGCTAGATCAGCAAGTTGTCGATCTCCAGCCATCTGTCGTCGCAATAGCGCGAGAGCGTCCCCGACCAGTTCAAGGCGCATCGGACCACCCGATTCGTATGAGATTTGCGCGAGGCTAATGGACCTGTCCGGGAAAGCTTGGGAAGGTCAGTCGAGATTCGGATGAAGCCAGGGCGCAGCTGGTGGCGCTCTCCGCAAGATGAAGGTAGTGATCGTGCAGAAAACGTTCGAGCCTGGCGCATCGGCCTCGGATGTTGCCGGGTGCCATAGCCTGAATCTGAACCAGGTGTTTGCCTGGGTGTCCAGAAATATGGGCGCAACTCCAGCCATCGCCGGCTTATCAGCTTCTGGGTCCGCGTTTCGGTTGCTGCAAAAAAACGCGAGAGCACGTCGCGGATACACCCTACCGGTCTTATCCACTCGCTCCAACCGTTGAGATTGGTGCGACCAGAAATTCGACAGATCAGCATATGCGACCAGGTTCCGACGGTCGGCTCATTGTCGAGCCAGCATATCGTCTAACCAATTCGATTAGTCGACCCCGTTGATTTAACAAAAATTAAAACACACCCGTCTGTTTTCCGAGAATTCACCAGATTTCAACGCACGCAATCCAATTAGAGTTCGACGCACGGCATGACACCTTGAATATCCCTCAGCAGGTCACTGCCGCGCAAATAGTTAATTTTTAGAAATCCCCTTCTGGCTTGCGCGGATTTAATGGCGCTCGAATTTAGCAATGAATAAAACTTACAAAGCTATTTGGAATGAAGCCCTCGGTGCCTGGATCGCTGCATCGGAAATCTCGTCTGCTCGAGGCAAACCGAACAAATCGGCCGTTTCTAGGGCTGTTGCGGCCGCAGTGCTGGTAGCGGGCGCAGCCGCGAACGTCGCCCACGCCCAATATAGTGCCGGCGGCGGTGTTACGTTGGGCGTTGCCTCCATCGCCATCGGTTCTTCGTCGACGCCTGTCTCCGGCCAAAGCCCGACGGCCAGCGCGACGGGTGCCATTGCGATTGGCGGGAACGCCGCCTCCGGCGGCACGCTCGCGAACGCAACCAACGCGACCGCGTTCGGTACGTCTTCGCAGGCGACGGGCGTTGCTGCGACTGCAGTCGGTCAGGGCTCCAGTGCAAGCGCACAATATGCGACCGCGGTCGGCAGCGGCTCGAAAGCGACCGCGAATTATGCGACCGCGATCGGCGGTACGAGCGCCGCCGGTACCGCCACACAAACCCAGGCGTCGGGTATAGGTTCTACGGCAATCGGCAGCAACGGGACTGCCGGTGCGCAATCGGCGGCGCAGGATTCGATCGCGATCGGTGGGCAATCGAACGTAACGTCGGCCGCCACCGCCGGCATCGCGATGGGTCTCGCGGCGACGACGACCGGCGCCAACGGCGTCGCCATCGGGCCGGGGGCAAGCGCAATCGGCGCAGATGCAACTGCCCTCGGCTATAAGGCGTCGGCCCAGTATGCGAACAGCGTCGCTATCGGGGCCAACAGCGTGACGGCCACCACCGCGCCAACCGGCACTGGTTATCTGACGAGTAGCGCAGCGCCATCGTCCGAGGTATCGGTGGGGTCGTCGACAAACCTGCGCCGGATCACGAACGTCGCCGACGGTTCGGCTCCGCAGGACGCTGTCACCGTGTCCCAGCTCAGCACCGGCATGAGTGTGACGACGAGCGCGATCAGCTCGCTGTCGACCTCGACCGCGACCGGTCTGTCGTCCGCGAACAGCTCGATCTCGTCCCTGTCGACTTCGACTTCGATAGGCATCAGCTCGTTGTCCACCGGCCTCAGCTTGACCAATAGCTCCGTCACTTCGCTCTCGACTTCGGCTTCGACCGGTATTTCGTCGGCTAACAGCTCGATCGCGTCGCTGTCCACGTCGACGTCGACCGGTGTCACCTCGCTTTCCACCGGCTTGAGCACGACAAACAGCACGGTGACGTCGCTATCGACCTCCGCTTCGACAGGTATCAGCACCGCGCAGAGCGGCGTCAACTCGCTGTCGACGGGGCTGAGCGCAACCAACAGCACGGTTACTTCGCTGTCGACCTCCGCGTCGACCGGCATCAGCACCGCACAAAGCGGCGTCAACTCGCTGTCGACTGGTCTGAGCACGGCCGTCTCCACGACCAACACCCTCGGCAACAGCACTGCCGCAGCACTCGGCGGCGGGTCGACCTACAACCCTGCGACCGGCACGGTCTCCGCGCCGTCGTACACCACGTATAGCGCGAACGGTACGACGACCACCGCCAACAACGTCGGCTCCGCGATCGACAACATCAACGGCCAGGGCATCAAGTACTTCCACGCGAACTCGACCGCGCCGGACAGCAAGGCCCTCGGCGCCAACTCGGTCGCGATCGGCCCGAACGCCATCGCGAACAATGCCAGCGATGTCGCGCTCGGCAACGGCTCCGTCACCGCGTCAGCCAACCCGACGGCGAGCGCTACCATCGGCGGCACCAGCTACTCGTTTGCCGGTACGCCCCCGAGCAGCGTCGTCAGCGTCGGCGCAGCCGGCGCCGAGCGCCAGGTCACGAACGTCGCCGCAGGCCGGATCTCCGCATCCAGCACCGACGCAATCAACGGCTCGCAGCTCTATGCGACCAACACCGCGATCAACACGCTGTCGACGTCGACCTCGACGGCCGTTGGCTCGTTGTCGACTGGCCTAAACTCTAGCTCGTCCGCCATTTCCTCGCTCTCGACAGGCGTCAGCTCGCTGTCGACGGGCCTGAACTCGACCAACAGCTCGGTCGCTTCTCTGTCGACTTCCGCGTCGACCGGCATCAGCACGGCACAGAGCGGGGTCAGCTCGCTGTCCACCGGACTCAGCTCGACCAACAGCTCCGTTGCTTCACTGTCGACTTCGGCTTCGACCGGCATCTCGTCGGCCAACAGCTCGATCACTTCGCTCTCCACGTCGACCTCGACAGGCATCAGCTCGCTCTCCACGGGCCTGAGCTCGGCGAACAGCTCGGTGACGTCGCTGTCCACCTCGACC
>NZ_LDUL01000055.1:0-1344 GCF_001043615.1 Burkholderia sp. LK4 | reverse complement strand
GGGGGTGTCAGGATTTCCGTGTTCAAGGCGGGTTGAGTAATTACACGGAAGGTCGAACGAATCGATCTGCGTAAAGGATAGCGAACTGGTTCATGGCCGTCTTCCAGTCATGAGCGGCACTGCCCCAATTCGCCGTGATGTTGCGCAGGGCCAGCCAGATGAGTTTGGTGGCTGCCTCGTCGGTCGGGAAGTGGCCACGGGTCTTGATGATCTTGCGCAACTGCGAGTTGATATTTTCAATCGCGTTCGTGGTGTAGATGATCTTGCGCACGCCTGGAGGAAACGCGAAGAACGGGATGACGCGATCCCAGGCGTTGCGCCACGCGCCACTCACGGTCGGGAATTTCTGGCCCCAGGGACCCGCTGCAAATGCATCAAGTTCAGCCTGAGCGGCTTCTGCACTGGGGGCGGCGTAGATCGGTTTGATCGCCGCAGCCAACCCGCGGCGGTCTTTCCAGCTGGCGTAATCGAGGCTATTGCGGATCAGGTGGACGATGCAGGTTTGCAGCGTCGTCGCCGGAAAGACTGCCGCCAGGGCCTCGGGCATGCCCTTCAGACCGTCGGTCACGGCGATCAGGATGTCGTGAACGCCGCGCGTCTTCAGATCGTTGAACACCCTCATCCAGAACTTGGCGCCCTCGGTGTTCTCGATCCACAGACCCAGGATCTCCCGGGTGCCGTCGGGCAGCACGCCCAGCGCCAGATACACCGCCTTGTTGCGCACGACGGCGTCTTCGCGAATCTTGACCCGCAGGGCGTCGAAGAACACCACTGGATACATCGGCTCAAGCGGTCGGGCCTGCCAGGCCGTCACCTCGGCCATGACTTCATCGGTCACGGAACTGATGAAGTCCGGCGAAACCTCGGTGCCGTATTGCTCCAGCAGGAAACCTTGAATCTCGCGCACGGTCATGCCCCGGGCATACATGGCGACGATCTTGTCGTCGAAGCCGGTAAAGCGCCGTTCGTGCTTGGGAATCAGGATGGGTTCGAAGCTGCCGTCGCGGTCGCGAGGCACCTCGATGCGAATCGGACCGTCTTCGGTCAGGACCGTCTTGGCACCTTTGCCGTTGCGCTGATTCGTGGCGTTGATCGGCTTGGCTGCACCGGCAGGGTAGCCGAGATGATGGTTCATCTCGCCACCCAACGCCCGTTCGATCAACGCCTTCTTGAGTGCCAGTGTCGCGGCATTGATGGCTTCAGCCGTCATCGGACCGTTGCCGAACTGCTCAAGCAGCTCGGCCGGAATCGCCGGCAGAGCCGCCGGCTGGGCTTTCGGTTTGCGAGGCATACACTCTCCTTGAGAGCATGTTATGCCTTAAACACGAAATTCCTGACAGGCCC
>NZ_LDUL01000054.1:0-77648 GCF_001043615.1 Burkholderia sp. LK4 | reverse complement strand
CTGTCGACGTCGACCTCGACCGGCCTCTCGTCGGCCAACAGCTCGATCACCTCGCTGTCGACCTCGACCTCGACGGGCCTCTCGTCGGCCACCAGCTCGATCGGCTCCCTGTCCACCGGCCTGAGCAGCACGAACAGCTCGATCACGTCACTGTCGACCTCGACCTCGACCGGCCTCTCGTCGGCGAACAGCTCGATCAGCTCGCTGTCGACCTCCACGTCGACCGGCCTCTCCTCGGCCACCAGCTCGATCACGTCGCTGTCCACGTCGACCTCGACCGGCATCAGCTCGTTGTCCACCGGCCTGAGCAGCACGGACAGCACGATCCTGTCGCTGTCCACGTCGACGTCGACCGGTATCGGCTCGCTGTCCACCGGCCTGAGCAGCACGAACAGCAACGTGGCCTCGCTGTCGACTTCGACCTCGACCGCGATCAACGCCGCGAAGACGCACTACTACAGCGTCAACGACAACGGCACGCAGCAGGCCAACTACGACAACACGGGCGCCACCGGCACCAACGCCCTCGCCGCCGGCGTGAACGCCAGCGCGGCAGGCGCGAGCAGCGTGGCAGTCGGCGACGGTTCGAACGCGCAGTCGGCAGGCGCGGTCGCGATCGGCCAGAACGCATCGGCCACGGGCGGCAAGGCCGTGTCGATCGGCTCCGGCAACACGGCCACCGGCGACGGCGCAGTCGCGATCGGCGACCCGAGCATCGCGACGGGTACCGGCGCGGTCGCACTGGGCGCGAACGACACGGCGACCGGCAACGGCGCAGTGGCGCTCGGCAACGCGAACACCGCAACCGGTGCCAGTGCACTCGCCCTCGGCAGCTCGAACCAGGCCACCGCGGACAACACGATCGCGCTGGGCAACCAGTCGACGGCCAGCGCCGTCGGTGCACAGGCCTACGGCTCGAGCGCCACGGCCAGCGCCGCCGACGCGCTCGCCCTGGGTTCGAACGCCACCGCGAACGTCGCCAACTCGATCGCACTCGGCGCGAATTCGGTCACGACCCCGGCCGTCGGCACCTCCAGCGCCACGATCGGCGGTGTCACGTACTTCTTCGCGGGCAGCTCGCCGGTCGGCGTGGTGAGCGTCGGCGCACCGGGTGCGGAACGCCAGATCACGAACGTCGCCGCGGGCCGGATCTCGGCCAGCAGCACGGACGCGATCAACGGCAGCCAGCTCAACGCGACGAACAACGCGGTCAACGCGCTGTCGACGTCCACCGCATCGAACGTCGCATCGCTGTCGACCGGCATCAACTCGCTGTCGACGGGCCTGAGCACGACGAACAGCAACGTGGCCTCGCTGTCCACGTCGACCTCGACCGCGATCAACTCGCTGTCGACCGGCCTGAGCACGACGAACAGCAACGTCAACTCGCTGTCGACGTCGACCTCGACGGGCATCGGTTCGCTGTCCACCGGCCTGAGCACGACGAACAGCAACGTGGCCTCGCTGTCGACCGGCGTGAACAACATCAACAACACGTTGAACCAGCTGTCGACGACGATCAACAACAACACGACGCGCACCGCCAACAACAACGGCATCGCGGCCGACATGAACGGCAAGGGCACCGACGTTCCGACCGTCACCGCCGGCTCGAACTCGGTGGCGATCGGCGCGAATTCGAACGACGGTGGTCGCTCGAACGTGGTGTCGGTCGGCAACGACCAGCAGCAGCGCCAGATCACGAACGTCGCGCCCGGTACGCAAGGTACCGACGCGGTGAACGTGAACCAGCTGACGCAAGTGCAGACGACGCTGTCGACGGCACTCTCGGGCCAGCAGGCGCAGATCAACTCGCTGGGTTCGCAACTGCAGCAGACCGACCAGATGGCGAAGCAGGGTATCGCGGCCGTCGGCGCGATGGCGTCGATCCCGCAGCTCGATCGCGACGCCAACTTCGGGATGGGCGTGGGTACGTCGACCTTCCTCGGCCAGAAGGCGATGGCGGTCAACATGCAGGCGCGCATCACGGAGAACCTGAAGGCGTCGATCAACGGCGGCTTCAGCGGCGGTCAGAAGGTGATCGGCGCCGGCATGCTGTACCAGTGGAAGTAACGCGTCGCGCCGCCAGGCCGCCCGGCTCGCCAGCCGGACGGCCTGCGGCGGCCCCGACGGCCGGACGAGCCCGCCGCGCAACCCGTGGCGGGCTTCAGTCAACCCAAGTTTTGAGGATGTAACCGTGAACAAACTCGCTCTTGCGCTCGCGCTTTCCGCAACGGCCCTCGCCGCGTGCTCGACCGCATCCGGCCCGACCTTCAGCGCCTCCGAACTGCAGCCGCGCGACGGCGTGCGCACCTTCCAGGTGGACTGCCACGGCCTGCTGTCGGGCCCTGAGACCTGCATGAAGGCCGCCCGCAAGATCTGCGGCGAAGAGCCCGTGCGCGCGCTCGACTCGGCCCGCGCGCTGCGCGACAAATCCGATCCGGCCACGCTGATCTTCCAGTGCGGCGCGGCACCGGCCGAAGCGGCCCCGGCAGCCACGCCGGCGCCGGCGGCTGCCGTCGTCGAACAGGTCAACCTGTCGGGCGACGCGCTGTTCGCCACCGACCACGCGACGCTCGCCCCGACCGCGCGCGAATCGCTCGACCGTTTGCTGAGCGAGCGCGCCGACCACACGTACTCGCAGGTGAGCGTCACCGGCTTTACGGATTCGGTGGGCAGCGACGACTACAATCTCGCGCTGTCGAAGCGCCGCGCCGAATCCGTCGCGGCATACCTGAAGGCACACGGCTTGAAAACCGATTCGCTGACGGTCTCGGGTCGCGGCAAGGCCGACCCGGTCGCGTCGAACGCGACGCCCGAAGGCCGCGCCAGCAACCGCCGCGTCGAAATCCGCCTGCAGCACTGAGCGGGCCGCCGCCGCGCGCGGCGCTCCGATCCGGCCGGCCGTCAGTGCCGCGCCGGCCCGCACCCGCCCCCCCGCCGGACGCCCCGGGCGCCGCTTCGCCGGCGCCCGGTTCGCATGGACCGGCGGCTATGTCAAAGTTCGTCACGTCCCGCCAAAAACGGCGGTTTCCGTGCCACAATCGCCGCAGACAGTCGCCGGGGCAACCTGTCCGAATCACGCGCCGTGCCAGGCGTGCCCGATGACACGCCGGAAACCGGCTGCCGCCCTCGCGAACCAGGTCGCCCGATTCGCCCGCCGCGGCGCACCGGCGCAAATGCAACCATGACAATCCACGGCGCGCCGCTTCCAGGCCAGACGCTCGACGCGATGCCCGGACGCACGACGCCGCAGAGGAAACCAACCGGTGACGGACATCAATGAAGCCGCCTCGGGCGGCACCCGCAAGCAACGGCCGGCGGTCGGCATCTCGCTGTTTGCGCGCGACGGCCAGGCGATCTGGGAAAACGGCATCCACCAGAACATCGCGTTCCTCGCGATGATGCTCAAGCGCTCGGATCGTGTCGGCCCCGTCTACTTCCTGAACGGCGGCGACGCCAACGCTCTGCCGGCCGGCCTCGAACTCGACGGCCTCGACATCCCGCTCGTTAAGCCCTCCGACGTCACGCACGAACTCGACGTCGTGATCGAAATGGGCGCGCAGTTGCCGGTGGAATGGCTCAGGCACATGAAGGCGCTCGGCAAGAAAATCGCCGCGTTCTTCTGCGGGCACGTGTACGCCGGCCTGTGCGAAACCCCGATCTTCGGGAAACCGTCGGGACACGTCTTCAACGGCGCGCCGTTCGACGAGGTCTGGTTGCTGCCGCAATACGACAAGACCGCGGCGCCGATGCTGCGGACCATCCTGCGCGCGCCCGTCCACCTGATGCCGCACATCTGGTCGCCGTACTTCCTCGATCGGCGCATCGCCGCGCTCGCCGCGGAAGGCGCGACGTTCGGCTATCGGCCCGGCCGCCGCCCGTGGTACCTCGCGATGCTCGAGCCGAACATCTCGGTCGCCAAGTCCTGCCACTATCCGATGCTCGCGTGCGACGCGTTCTACCGTGCGCGTCCGGACGCGGTTCAGCACATGTTCGTCGTGAACTCGTTGCACATGAAGGAGCATCCGACCTTCGTACACTTCGCGAACAGCCTCGATCTCGTGCGCCAGCACAAGGCGACCTTCGAGCCGCGCCTCGACCTGCCGGGCTTCATGGCGCGTCACGCGGATGCGGTCGTGTCGCACCACTGGGAAAACGGGCAGAACTATCTGTATTACGACGTGCTGTACGGCGGTTATCCGCTGATCCACAACTCGACGCTGATCGGCGACGCCGGTTATTACTACCCGGACTTCGATTCCGCCGCGGGCGGCCGCGCGCTGCTCGACGCGTGGCTGCATCACGACGAACGCCTCGACGACTACCGCGCGAAGGCCGGCCGGCTGCTGCAGTCGGTCTCGATCGACAACCCCGCGAACCTCGACGCGTTCGTCTCGCGTCTGGTCGCCTGAACCGGAGAATACGCATGTCGGACTCCAATGCCCGTCAAGCGCCCGGCGAGGGCAAGCGTCTCGTCGTCGGCGTGTCGCTGTTCGTGCGCGGCGCCGGCCAGTCGCTGTGGGAAAACGGCATCTTCCAGAACTGCCTGCTGCTGATCCTGCTGCTGCGCCAGTCGCCGCTCGTCGCGGAAGCCGTGATGGTGAACGGCGGCGAACAGGTCGCCGATCCGCAGATGATGCTCGGCGAATGGGACGTGCCGCTCCTGTCGATGGATGAAGCACTGCAGCGCTGCGACGTGCTGATCGAAATGAGCGCGCAGTTCGGCGCGGATTACCTGCGCGCGTTCCGCGAGCGCGGCGGCAAGGTCGTCACGATGCGGGTCGGCAACGACTACGTGATCGACATCGAACGCGCGATGTTCAACAAGCCGTCGGGTTTCCTGTTCTCGGGCGCGCCGTACGACGCCGTGTGGACGATTCCCGAATTCGAGCGCTCGTGCCTGCACTATTACCAGACGGGCCTGCGGGCGCCCGTCACGATCGTTCCGCACATCTGGCACCCGATGCTGTTCGACAAGGCGCGTGCGACGCTCGGTGCCGGGCTGTCGTTCGGCTATGAACCCGGCAAGCCGCGCTGGCGCGTGACGATGTTCGAGCCGAACATCTGCATGGTGAAGACGAGCGTCATCCCGATGCTGGTGGCCGAGGAGGCTTATCGCGCGAAGCCCGATTTCCTCGAGTTCGTGCGCGTATGCAACACGCTGCACCTGAAGGAACATGCGACGTTCGTCCATTTCGCGAAAAGCCTCGACATCGTGAACCACGGGATCACGACGTTCGAGAGCCGCTACGCGGTGTACGAGTTCATGGCCGCGTTCGGCGACGCGGTGGTGTCGCACACGTGGGAAAACGCGCAGAACTACCTGTACTACGAACTGTTGTACGGCGACTACCCGCTGATCCACAACTCGCCGTTCCTCGGCAAGGCCGGGTATTTCTATCCGGACTTCGACTGTCAGGCCGGCGGCCGCGCATTGCTGAAGGCGTTCGCCGAGCACGACGCGAACCTGGAAGCGTACCGCGAGCAGTCGAAGCACGTGCTCAGCTCCGTGAGCATCTACAACCCCGAGAACGTCGCCGCCTATACGGACGCGATCGCCACCCTCTATCGCGACGCGTGACGCGCCGCCCTCTTCCGGACTCCGACATGACCGCACGCACGACCCTCACCCGCGCCAAATGGCTGATCGGCTGCGCCGTCGCATCGATCGCGATCGGCGCGCATGCGCAAGCCGACGGCGAATCGGCCGACGCGCTGCTCCGCGACTCGGACGCCGTGTTCAAGCAGCTCGACGCCGGCCAGTACAACGACGTGTGGACCGATGCCGCCGCGTTCGTGAAGGCGCGCATCAAGCAGGACCAGTTCGCGTCGGACATGCAGCGTGCGCGCCAGTCGGTCGGCGCGGTCCGTCATCGCGGCTGGGCGCAGATCACGCGCATCCGCTACACCAACGCGTCGACGACACCCGACGGGCTCTACGCGAACGTCGATTACGCGACCACGCTGACGAGCGGCGCGACCATGTTCGAGAAGCTGAGCTTTCGCCGCGAGGATGACGGCCACTGGCGCCTGACCGGCTATGTGCCGCGCTCGTCGCAAAACTACACGCCGTAACCCGCGTAACGCCCGCACCACGGAGCCGTCATGAAACTCAATGTCGCGATAACGATGAACGTGCAGCGCGACGCGACGCAGTCGATCTGGTACAACGGCGCGAACCAGCATTGCGTGTACCTGTACATGCTGCTGAAGCAGTCGCCGCTGATCGGCGAGGTCTGGCTCGCGCACGACGAAGGCGTGACCGAGTATCCGCAGGCGCTGATGATGGACGCGTTCGGCGACGCGCTGCGGCCGCTGTCTGCCGTCGTCCACCAGACCGACCTGCTGATCGAGATGAACGCGTTCATCGACTCGACGCACACCGACGCCGTGCGCCGGCGCGGCGGCAAGTGCGTGTCGTACCGCTTCGGCAACGACTACGTGATCGCGGTCGAGACGATCAACTTCGAGAAGAACCAGTGGCGGCCGAACCCGCACCGCGTGCAGTTCGACGAGATCTGGACCAACCCGCAGCACATGCATACGTGCGCCGCGTATTTCCAGGCCGTGTACCGCGCGCCGGTGATCGAGCTGCCGCACATCTGGTCGCCGTATTTCATCGAGCGCAGCCTCGACGCCGATCCCGAACTGAAGGCGCGCTTCGGTTATCGGAACCACGGCCCCGCGAAACGCATCGCGTTCTTCGAGCCGAACCTGAACGTCGTGAAAAGCTCGATCGTGCCGATGCTCGCCGCCAACGCGTGTTACGTCGAGCATCCGGAGCTCGTCGAGCACGTGTACATGACCAACACGTTCGACAAGAAGGAAAACGTCGCCTTCAAGCATCTGGCGCTCGGGCTCGAGATGGTGCGCGACGGCAAGGCGACCGCCGACGTGCGCGCGCCGTTCGTCGCGTGGGCCGCGCATCACACCGACATCGTCGTGTCCCACCACTGGGAAAACGGCCTCAACTACCTGCTGTACGACGCGCTGTACGGCAACTACCCGCTCGTGCACAACTCGCCGTTCCTGCGCGACGTCGGTTATTACTATCCGGACTTCGAGATCTTCGATGCGGCGCGTGCGATCGCGACCGCCGCGCAGACGCACGACGCACGGCTCGACGAATACGCGGCCGCGGCACGCCGCTGCCTGCATCAGGTCGACACGCTCGCCGCGCACAACGTCCACGCGTATTCCGCGCAGATCCAGCAGTTGTTCGCCGGCCGCGCACTCGGCTGACCTTACTTGCCCCTGCTCCCGCCCATGAATCAGACCGTCCGCAATTTCGTCGTGATCGATTCGATTCACGGTCCGTTCGTCATCAACCGGCACTGCGCGTACCAGGCCGAAGCATTGATCAAGACCGGGCGGCCGCACATCCAGGATGAGCTCGACACGATCCTGAAGGTGATCGACCAGTTGCCGGACGATGCGATCGCCGTGGACGGCGGCGCGAATGCGGGGCTCGTGTGCGTGCCGATCGCCCATCGGTTGCGTGCGCGCGGCGGCCGCGTGTACGCGTTCGAGCCGCAGCGCACGCTGTTCCATGCGCTCGGCGGCACTATCGCGCTCAACCAGCTCGACAACGTCCATCTGCTGAACATGGGGCTTGCGGGCGCCAACGGCACGATGAAGGTGCCCGACGTCGACTACGGACAGGATGCCGACTTCGGCCAGGTGTCGCTCGTCGGCGCGCACGCGGAAGGCGGCACGCCGACGCCGGTCGTCAGGCTCGACGCGCTCGGCCTGTCACGGCTGGATTTCCTCAAGCTCGACGTCGAAGGCATGGAGATCGACGCGCTGCGCGGCGCGCGCCGCCTGATCGAGACGCACCTGCCCTGGTGCTGGGTCGAATACTGGAAAGTCGGCGAGGCGCCGATCATCGCCACCTTTGCCGGCCTCGACTACACGTTCTACCGAATGGACCCGCTGAACCTGCTTTGCGTGCCGAACGCGCGCTGGGACAGGCAGCGGCTGGTCATCTCGATCGAGCCGATCGCCGTCGCGTCGCCGGCCGACGTCGATGCGCACCCCGACGCAGCCGCCGACACCGACGCGCCTGAAACGCACTGGAACCGCGCACTCGACCATGAGTCGCGCTGCGAGTGGGGGCACGCGATCGACTGCTGGCAACGCGCGCGCGGCCGCGGGCTCGACGACGATGCGATCGCGCTGCAACTCGCGTCGTGCTACGGCTTCGCCGGGGCACCCGATGCCGGGCTCGCGGCGCTCGAACGCTTCAGCAATCCGGACGCGTTGCCCGACGCGACGCGCGGCCGCCTCGAGCTGATGCGTTCGATGCTGCTGCTGCGTGCCGGCCGGCGCGACGAAGCGGCCCGCGCCACCATCGCGAGCGAAAACATCCTGACGGCCGCGCAGTTCGGGCTGCCGACGGAGCGGCTCTACCAGGGCCAGCCGCTGCAGGGCAAGCGACTGCTGGTGCTCAGCTATGGCGGTGTCGGCGATCAGCTCCAGTACGCGCGCTACCTGCATGCGCTCGACTCGCTCGGCTGCACGAGCGTGACCGTCGTCGTTCCGGACGCGCTGACGGGCCTGATGCGTCACACGTTCCCGCACATCGAATTCATCGGCGCGCACGGCGCGTGGATCGACACGTCGCAGATCGCACACGATTACTGGTGTTCGTTCCTGGTGCTCGCCGCACAGTTCGGCTACGCGCCGGCACCCAAAGGATCGGCGGGCGCGTACCTGTTCTGCCCGCCCGCGCAGGCGGCCGCGTGGCGCGAGCGCGTGTCGCGCGACGGTCATGCCGCCGGCACGCGCCGCATCGGGCTCAACTGGCGCGGGCGCGACGACAGCGACGCGCGCTTCCATCGCGCGGCCAGCCTGCGCGACCTCGCGCCGCTGACGCGGCTGCACGGTCACGCCGCGTACTGCATCAACCGCGACCTGTCCGCGCAGTCCGAGCAATCGGACCTGCCGGTGACCTTCCCGCATCACGCGATCGGCGATTTCAGCGACCTGGCGGCACTGATGCTCGCGCTGGACACCGTGGTGACCACCTGCACCGCGCACGTCCATCTCGCCGGCGCGCTCGGCGTGCCGGCCGTGCTGCTGCTCAGCCCGAAAGCCGACGCGCGCTGGGAAACCGGCTCGCGCACCGCTCTCTATCCGGGCGTCCGGATCGTGCGCGCCGCGCACGTCGGCCGATGGGACGACGCGGTCGACCGCGCGATGGCGTTCGTGCTCGGCGGATTCGGGAAGGATTGACCGGTTTGGCGCGCGCTCGGGCCGCTACACGAAAAGATGAGATCGACGCGGGCCGAGCGCATCGCATCGCGCCGGCGCCCGCGACCGGCGTGAACAGGCGCTAGACCAGCACCCGGTCGCCGCTCTGCGCGGCGAACACACGGCCATGCCGCCGGCCCGTTCGCGCGAGCACGGCAAAGCAACGCGCCGCCGGCCGGCTGATGCCGCCGGATAACTTGACGAGGCTGTCGGACACACCACGCGCGATCGCCGAATCGTCGCCGCACGCGCCCGCGATGACACCCGCGTAATAGTGCCGCGCGGCCAGTTCGCGGCCGCCGGCGTCGAGCGGCGTCATCCGCTGGATGCGGCGCGCAATGGTTTTCAGTCCGTCGAGATATGGCGCGACGTCGATCGGCACTTCGGTCGATTCGGCGCCCAGCTGCCACAGCATGTCGGCCAGCTCGGCGATCGCGACGAGTTCGCGCGCACCGGCTGCCTGCGTGCCCGTTCCGCTTCCGGCCTTCGTCCCCGCCATGCCCATGCCCCTTTGCGATTCGTCCCGGCCACGCGCCGGCCACGCCCGACACCGGCGTGCGTCGTGCACGCCACCCCGCCTGTTTCCGCGCCGTCACGCGGCGGCCGGCGACCGCCATGAAAAACGGATGCCCTGCGCCCAGGCGACGCCGGCATCCACGATGATCTGCCGGTCGATCTCGCTCTCCACGCCTTCGACGACGACGTGCCGCGCACCTTCATGCGCGAACGCGATCAGCCTGCGGAACTGGTAGCGGCCGATCGCGTTGCGCTTGATCATCGACAGGATCGACCGGTCGAGCTTCACGATGTCGGGATTGCCGACCACCAGGTTGTTCAACGCGCTGAAACCCACCCCGAAATCGTCGATCGCGATGCGGCATCCGGTCTGCCGGAAGCGATTCACGAACGAACGACCCGCGACGGGATTCAGCGGCCCCGTCTCCGTGATCTCGACCACCAGCCGCGCCGCGACCGACGGCTCGCGCTCGAGCCGCCTGAAGATGGCCAGCCACGCATCGTCGACGACCGCGCTCGCCGCCGCCACATTGCAGCCGTAGACGGCAGCCGGATCGGCGCGCAGCGCGTCGATCGTCCGGCCGACCACGAGCCGGTCGAACCATCGCATCAGCCCGAGCGCCTCGAGGCGCGGCAGGAACGCGACCGGCGGCAGCGCATCGCGCTCGCCCCACCGCAATCGCGCCAGGCATTCCTGGTACAGCACACCACCCGACAGGTCGGCCCGGCACACGGGCTCTTGCGCGAACGCGAGCCGGCTCTCCACGAAACTGCGTACCGACGCGAGGTCGGGATGATCGTCGGGAGCGCCGAACACGAGATCGATTTCGTCACGATTCGCTTCCCGATTCGCCTCCTGGCGAGCTTCGACCGCATTCATCCGGCGCTCCGGCAAATGGCGAGCCGCCGATCGCGGCTCGACCTCAACAAACATGCGGAGCAAACCGATCATGACGTGCTCCGCCGCCTACCCGGCCCATCCTGTTATGTCGATCTTTTCCGGGGAGCGTACTTTTCGCTTCGGCGCGCCGTCAAATTCGATATTTTCAACGATATTCAGTTACTGGAATACACCACGCATGCGCAACACTGATTGTGCGACAGGTCACACTAACGCAAATTACATAAACGCGATTCGGATATTGTTTATTCCAGGTACCTAAACATTCTTGTCCGAATCAATTCCCGCGTAATCTGCATGCCTCGCAAATTCGAAAATCTTCAATTAATCAGATCAATACCGGCCCGCGAGGCAGCGCCCTCGCCCGCTGCCGGACTCGCCGTGAAGGCTCGCGGCCCGGCTTGCGCGTCGCCGCAAATCGGCTGCCGCACGTCATTCGATCATCGCAGCGCTCAATTTTCCCGTTTCAAACGGATTATTAAATTTCCAACCCGAATCAAGCCACTGTTAATCGATAATATCAATTTAAATCATATGACAATTATCGATCAAACCATTTTTAACAATCTTGAATTCTTGTTAACCTATAAAATGATTTCCGACGGACTTCCCTCGGAGCCGTCAAATTCGTGCCTTCAAAAACCGTCGAACCGATCGGGTTCGGCGGTTTCTTTTTTAACGGCATTATTTCGTCAGACATTAGGGCGGGACAATCCCGATGGCGGGCCGCGGCGCAACGTGTGCGCCGCGAGAAAAACCGGGCCTTATGCGGCCGATGCGCCGACCAGGTTCGCGAGCAGGGCGTCGTATTCGGCGATGAGCGCGGGATTCGCCGACGTATAGCGGCTCAGGATGTCGCGCTGGCGCCGCGTGTACGCTTCCCAGTCGTCATCGTGCGTATGCAGCGCGCGCAACAGCGCATCGGCGCCCTGCTGCACGTCGTTGTCCGGATAGTAGTAGCCGAGTTCGGGCGCGAGGCTCGCGTTGTGCACGAGCGGATAGCCCTGCCAGCACACGTCGAAATAGAAATAGTTGAGCGGGTTCGACCATTGGTGCGACACGACGATATCGGTCAGGTCGGCCAGGAACAACGGCGTATCGAAGCGCCCGACGAAACTCGCCTTGCCCGCGCGCACGATGTCCAGGTAGTTCATCAGCATCACGAACTCGGGGCTGTCGTGCGCGAGGCGATCGGCGTTCGTCACGTGCGTGAAGCAGATCGCATCCGGATCGCGGCGATACGCTTCGTCGATGATCAGCATCGGATACACGCAGAACTTCACGACGTCGTGGTTCGGCTCCATCACCGTCAGCCGCTTGCCCGGCTCGCTGCGCGGCCGGTATTCGCCGCGCTCCGGCAACGACTGCGCGCGCGCGCTCAGGAACATCGGGTCCCACACGAACGGCACGACGCGCCCGGGGCAGCGGCGCAGCGACTGCAGGAACGGCAGCGACGACGGCGCGATCTGCGGAATCGCCCACACCTCGTCGTAGCCGCGATTGATGAACAGCGAATCCCACAGCCGGCGGCCGAACAGAATCGATTCCATCGCGTTGACGTACTCGACGCCGCAGCAGTAACTGACGAGTTTCGCGCCGCGCGCCTTCAGGTAGGCCGTCTGCTCGCCGTCGATCTGCCCGCCGAGCTCGATCACCACGTCGAGCGCATCCTTCATCTCGGCGAATGCGCGCGTGTCGTACACGCTGCGATCCCACGGCAATGCATCGGTGAGCGGTACGTCGGTGGTGTTGACCAGCGTCACGCGGTAACCATGCGGCGACGCCATCAGCAGCTTCGCGAGAAACAGCGCGTTCTGCTTGATGCCGTTGATCCACATGCTTTCGTCAGGGGCACGCAGTCCGATCGTGATACCGATGCGCAGGCCGTTCAGGACAGGGGATGTCATCGTCGGCGGGATGGGAAGTTGGGTGGGGATGGAATGGATGCAGTGTAGCGCGCGAAGCGCCGCCCGCGTCAAGCGGCGCGCGGCGCCGGCCACCCGGCATTCTAGCGGAGTGCCCGCCGCATACTGTCAGGGATGGTCAGCGCCCGGCCGGCACACGCAGATCCGCGAGACGGTTGTGCGATACTCGTGCGACCCGCCGCGCCACCGGGTTGCCGGGCGGTATCGGCATCCAGGGTGGGCAGAAAACGACTTCGCAGCAACACTGCGACATCGCTACGATCAATTTTACAAACCAGCGTTGACGGGAGGTCAAAGTGGAGCAGATCGGGTATTCGTGGCCAACCTTCGATCAACTCACGCAGTATCTGGTCAAGTCGATCAACCCGGGCAAGATCCTGGATATCGGTGCCGGGGGCGGGAAATACGGGCGCCTGCTCAGGAAGGTCGTGCCGGATTGCCGTATCACGGCGCTGGAATGTGACGAGGAGACCCATCCGTTCCTGATCGAGAACGGCTACGACGACATCATTTCCGGCGTCAGCGACACGCTGTACGAACGGTCCGGCGACTCGTACGACACGATCATCCTGGGCGATGTCATCGAGCACATGCGCCACTCCCACGGTCGCGATCTACTGGAGTTTCTCAACTATCGATCGCGATACATCATCATCTCGACCCCCGAGTGCATGCCGATGAGCAGCGCATCGTACTTCGAGAGCCACAACTCCGTGTGGCGGCCCGATTCATTCATGTGGCATGACTTCTGGGCCCATCAGCAATGCGGGATCATGCACTTCTACCTGCTCAGGGGGCACCTCGACTGGAACGCACCGCGCCTCGATTCTCTCGTGAACTCCGCCAATGCGTCGAGCCTGTTCAATACGCGCGCCAGCAACGAACACGAGGCCGCCGACGAGAAATTGCTCCAGCCGGTCAACCTGACGCTCCATGATTCCCGGTACCTGGAAAAACTCGACGGCGATCAATACGCCGTTTTTCGCCCGATCTGATTTCGTGTACCCGACTGAAAAAGGCGCCGCGCGGCGCCTTTTTCGTTTCTGACATGCGCTCGTCGCGTGCCGGCTCGGAGCCGGCACGCATGGATTGCCGTCAGATCGCCGAGATCGTCGGCGCCACGGCGGCCGGGTCGGTGATGCTGGCCTTGCCGGTTTCGACGTGCCCCGCGATGCGGCGCGTCCAGCCGGCGTTCCCGGCCACCGCGAACTGCAGGTCGTACCAGTGGCTGCTGCACGACAGATCCCAGTGCGCTTCGACGCGCTGCCCGGCGGGAACCGTCAACGTGCGCGGTGCGCCGCCGTACGCGACATCGGTCGCCGTGACCGTGAGCGTGCCGGTGCCCGCGTTGGCGATCGTCACATACACGTCGCCGTTGGCCGTGTCGTAACACGGCGTGATTTCAGGCTTCGCGCCGGCATCCGCGGCGGCCGATCCGGCGAAGCGCCGGAAATAGCCGTTCGGCCCCCACACGCTCACCAGGTAGTTGCCGTTCGCATCGAGCGCCCACGTGTCGGTCAGCTGCTTGCCCGCTTCGACCGTGTAGCGGCGCGGCATCGCGGTGGGGTCGCCCGTATAGACCCAGAAATGCGCGCCCTGCGTGCCGGTGTTCGCGAACGTCAGCGCATAGCCTTGCGCCTGGAGCTGGCCGGTCACGTGCAATTCGTACGGCAGCGCACGCGCCGGCCGCGTGCCGGGCTCCTGTGCCGTCACGACCTGCTGCGCGGTGCTGGACGGTGCGGTCTGCGACGACGCGCGCGAACACTGCAGGTCCGCCTGCGCGACATACGCCTGCGTGCTCGGCAGGGTCGGCAGCGTCGCATCCGATTTCGAGAAGTCGAGCGCCGACGTCAGGTCGCCGCAGATCGCGCGGCGCCACGGCGAGATGTTCGTTTCCATCACGCCGAAGCGCTTCTCGATGAATTGCAGCACCGACGTGTGATCGAAGACCTGCGAGCACACGAAGCCGCCCTTCGACCACGGCGAGACCACGAACATCGGCACGCGCGGGCCGAGGCCGTATGGCAGGTTGTCCGCCGTGTACGTACCCGTCTGTGTCGACGTCACGACGTTGTGCCGCTCGAGCGACACGTCCACGGTGCTCATGCCGGAACCCGGCAGCGTCGGTGCCGACGGCGGCACGACGTGATCGAAGAAGCCGTCGTTCTCGTCGTACATGACGAGCAGGACGGTCTTGCTCCACACGTCCGGATTCGACGTCAGCGCATCGAGAATCGTCGACAGGTAATACGCGCCGTAAAGCGGCGTGAACTTCGGATGCTCCGAATACGCGGCGGGCGGCAGCAGCCACGATACCTGCGGCAGCGCGTTCGCCTGCACGTCGGCCTTCAGCTGCGTGATCGGGCGCGTGCTCATCCCGCGCGTCTGCAGCGACGAACCGGCCGGCGCATTCACGAAGTTGTTGAAGCACGCGAGCATGTTCGTGCCGTAGTTGCCGGTGAAGTTGTCGAACCCGGTGCCCTGCTGGTAGACCTGCCACGAGATGCCCGCTTTCTCGAGGCGCTCCGGATAAGTCGTCCAGCTGAAGGGCGGCAACTGGATCTTGTCGAACTGGTTGTCGATGTAGTCGGTGTTGTCGAGCAGCGGGCCGCCGCCCGTGCCGAGCGGGTCGACCATGCCCGTCATCAGGTACATGCGGTTCGGGTGCGTGTTGCCCGGGATCGAGCAGAAATAGTTGTCGCACACCGTGAACGCATCCGCGAGCGCGTAATGGAACGGGATGTCGTCGCGGACGTGGTAGCCCATCGTCATGTTGGACTTCTGCACCGCCCACTGGTCGGCTCGGCCGTTGTCGATCGCGCCGTGCGTCGTCGCCCACGTATGCGGCAGGCCGCCGATGCACTGCGCGTTGACGCCCGGGTTGGTCGTGTCGTAGCGGAACGGCGCGATCACGCTCGTCTTGTCCTCCTGCCGCGGCTGGAACCACACCGGCTTGCCGTTCGGCAGCGTGACCGGGAAGCGGTCGTTGTAGCCGCGCACGCCGCTCAGGTGACCGAGGTAGTGGTCGAACGAGCGGTTTTCCTGCATGAACACGACGATGTGCTGCACATCCTGGATCGTGCCCGTCACGGTATTCGGCTCGATCGCCAGCGCCTTGCGGATCGATTCGGGAAGCAGCGCGGTGGCGGCGGTCGCGCCGGCGAGGCCGGCGGAGAACTTCAGAAAATCGCGTCGCGAATGGGTGGCCATGCTGGTTGCTCTTGATTGGATTTCTGGTGGAAACGGCCGGGATCAGGAAGCGGGCGAGGAAGCAGGCGCGGTGAAACCGGGCGGGCAGTGCATCTGCGCGGTGGCGACCACGCCGCCGCCGCATGCGGCCTTCTGCTGCGCCACAGGTGCGGCGGGTGCGGTCAGGTCGTCGTTGCAGGCACCGAGGAGTGCGGTCAGCGCGATCAGGCCAACGACCGCGAAAGGCCGTAGGGCCGACTTTCGCATAACGTCTCTCCGTGGATGTGATGACTTGACACAGGCGCGGGTGCGCACCGGTCGTGTCGACGGCGAGATGCTAATTATCACGTGTTACACGACGGTGTCGTGCAAGGAGGCGCGCCGCGTGCACGCAAGGGGCGCGCCTGTCGCGGCGGAGAGGATTACGAGAGGTTGACGTAATGCAATCGAAAGATTCGCATTGCTTCGTTTTTGCCGGAGCGATCGAAGCGAACCTGTCGCGGTGTCGGTCGAGCAACGCACCACGACGTCTGTCTTACGGGCCGGCAGCCGCGGCAGCCGGCCCGCAAATCGCGAAACCGGCGCCGCTCAGCCTTCCGCCATCATCAGCAACTGCGCGCCATCCGAAACCTGGTCGCCGACGCCGTACAGCACTTCCGCGACGACGCCCGCGCTCGGCGCACCGATCGTGTGCTCCATCTTCATCGCTTCCATCACGATCAGCGGCGTGCCCGCCTCGACCTTCTGGCCCGGCTCGACCAGCACCGCGATCACCTTGCCGGGCATCGGCGCGGTCAGGCGGCCGCCGCCCTGCTCCGCATCGCCCGCATGCGCGAGCAGGTTGCGCCATTCGAACGTCTCGGCCGCGCCTTGCGAGAACACGTGGAAGGTGTCGCCGTCCGCATACACGCGGCCGCTGCTGCGCACGCCGCCGAGCGTCACGTCGAAATCGAGCGGCGTGGCGCCACGCGTCCACGTGAACGGTTGCGCGGCCGCGCCGCCGGTCGCGAGGCGCGCGACAGCGCCGTCGTCCTCGTACGTGACCGTCACGTCCGCTTCGCGCTCGGCCGCATGCCAGTCGAGCGTGCGGCGATAGCCGCCGTTCAGCCGCCAGTCCGGCAGCGCGCCCCACGGCGACGAACCCTGCGCGGCCGCGCCGCGTTCGCGCGCGAGCAGCGCCGCGCATGCGAGCGCGAGCATCGCGCGCGGCGGCTCTTGCGGCGCGAACAGCGCATCGTGATTGCGCTCGATCAGGCCCGTGTCGAGATCGGCCGTCGCGAACGGCTCGCACGCGACGATCCGCTGCAGGAACGCGGCATTCGTGTGCAGGCCGACCACTTCGCATGCACGCAGCGCGCGCAGCATCAGGCCCAGTGCTTCCGCACGGTCCGCGCCGTGGACGATCAGCTTCGCGATCATCGGATCGTAGAACGGCGTGATCGCATCGCCTTCGCGCACGCCGCTGTCGACGCGCACCGATGCGCCGATCGCGAACTCGACGCCGGCCGGCAGCCGCAGGTGCTTCAGCGTGCCCGTGGACGGCAGGAAACCGCGCGCCGGGTTCTCCGCATAAAGGCGCGCCTCGAGCGCGTGACCCTGCACGCGCAGTTCGTCCTGCTGCAGCGGCAGCGGCTCGCCGGATGCGACACGCAGTTGCCATTCGACGAGATCGAGCCCGGTGACCATCTCGGTGACCGGATGCTCGACCTGCAGGCGCGTGTTCATTTCCATGAAGTAGAACGCGTCGCCCGTCATGATGAATTCGACGGTGCCCGCGCCGACATAACCGACCGCGCGCGCGGCCGCGACGGCCGCTTCGCCCATCGCCTGGCGCACGTCGTCGTGCAGGCCCGGCGCCGGCGCTTCCTCGAGCACCTTCTGGTGACGGCGCTGCACCGAGCAGTCGCGGTCGAACAGGTACACGGTATTGCCGTGCGTGTCGCCGAACACCTGCACCTCGACGTGACGCGGGCGCGTCAGGTATTTCTCGATCAGCACGCGGTCGTTGCCGAAGCTGCTCGCGGCTTCGCGCTGGCACGACGCGAGCGCCGCGGGGAAATCGTCGGAGCGCTCGACCACGCGCATCCCCTTGCCGCCGCCGCCCGCGCTCGCCTTCAACAGCACCGGGTAGCCTATCGCGTCGGCTTCGCGATGCAGGTTGGCCGCGTCCTGGTCGTCGCCGTGATAACCGGGCACGAGCGGCACGGCGGCCGCGTGCATCAGCGCCTTCGCGGCGGCCTTCGAGCCCATCGCCGCGATTGCGTCGACCGGCGGCCCGATGAAGACGATTCCGGCCGCTTCGCACGCATGCGCGAAATCTTCGTTCTCCGACAGGAATCCGTAGCCGGGATGGATCGCCTGCGCGCCGGTTGCGCGCGCGGCTTCGATGATGCGCTCGATGCGCAGGTAGCTGTCCGCGGCGGCCGAGCCGCCGATGTGCACGGCTTCGTCGCACGCGGCCACGTGTTTCGCGTTCGCGTCCGCGTCGGAATAGACGGCGACGCTCGCGATCCCGAGACGTTTGCACGTCGCGGCGACGCGGCACGCGATTTCGCCGCGGTTGGCGATCAGAATCTTGTCGAACATGGCTTCGGTGTCGTCCGGAAAGTTAGGGGCACGCCGTCATTCACGCCACGAAGGCGTGCGTTTCTCGAGAAAGGACGCAATCCCTTCGCGCGCTTCCGCGCCGGCCCGGGTTCGCGCGATCCAGTCGGCGGTCTGCTCGATCAGCGTCGCGTCGAGCGCGCGGCCGGCCACGTCGGCGACGAGCCGCTTGCATGCGCGCACCGCGTCGGGGCCGTTCGCGACGAGCGTCGCGGCCAGCTTCGCGACGGTTTCGTCGAGCGCATCGGCCGGCACCGCTTCGTGAATGAAGCCGAGCGACGCCGCGCGCGTGCTGTCGAACACCTCGGCCGTCGTGAAGTAACGGCGCGCCGCGCGCTCGCCCATCGCGCGCACCACGTACGGCGCGATCGTCGCGGGGATCAGCCCGAGCCGCGCTTCCGACAGACAGAACTTCACGCCGTCGGCGGCAATCGCGATATCGGCAGCGGCCACCAGGCCCACGCCGCCCGCGTAGGCATCGCCATGCACGCGGGCGATCACCGGCTTGCCGCAGCGATGGATCGCCTCGAGCATGCGCGCGAGCTTGCGCGCATCGGCGCGGTTCTCGTCGTCCGAGTAACCGGCCATCTTCTTCATCCAGTTCAGGTCCGCGCCCGCGCAGAACGCCGCGCCTTCCGCGGCGAGCACGATCGCGCGCACGCCTTCATGCGCGTCGAGCCATTCGAACGCGGTGGTCAGCTCGGCGATCGTCGTCTCGTTGAACGCGTTGCGCACGTCGGGGCGCGCGAGCGTGACGGCCGCCACGCGGCCGGCTTCGCTTACCTTGATCGTTTCGTATCGCATCGGTCAGCCCTCCCGGCCGTTACATGCGGAACACGCCGAAGCGCGTGTCTTCGATCGGCGCGTTCATCGATGCGGCAAGGCCGAGCCCGAGCACGTCGCGCGTCTGCGCCGGGTCGATCACGCCGTCGTCCCACAGCCGCGCGCTCGCGTAATACGGATGGCCCTGGCGCTCGTACTGGTCGCGGATCGGCTGCTTGAACGCGTCCTCTTCCTCGGCGGACCACGAACCGCCTTTCGCCTCGATACCGTCGCGGCGCACCGTCGCGAGCACCGACGCGGCCTGCTCGCCGCCCATCACCGAGATCCGCGCGTTCGGCCACATCCACAGGAAGCGCGGGCCGAACGCGCGGCCGCACATCCCGTAGTTGCCGGCGCCGAACGAGCCGCCGATGATCACCGTGAACTTCGGCACCTTCGCGTTCGACACGGCCGTCACCATCTTCGCGCCGTGCCGCGCGATGCCTTCGTTCTCGTACTTGCGACCGACCATGAAGCCCGTGATGTTCTGCAGGAACACGAGCGGAATCTTGCGCTGGCAGCACAGCTCGATGAAATGCGCGCCCTTCACGGCCGATTCGGAGAACAGGATGCCGTTGTTCGCGACGATCCCGACCGGGTGGCCCCAGATGTGCGCGAAACCGGTAACGAGCGTCGTGCCGTAGCGCGCCTTGAATTCGTCGAACTCCGAATCGTCGACGATACGCGCGATCACCTCGCGCACGTCGAACGGCTTGCGCGTATCGACCGGAATCACGCCGTACAGGCTCTTCGCGTCGTAGCGCGGCGGCTTCGGCTCGCGCAGCGCGACCGGCGGCGCGATCTTCGGCGCGAGATGACTGACGATGGTGCGCGCGATCGACAGCGCATGCGCGTCGTTCTGCGCGAGATGGTCGGCCACGCCCGACAGGCGCGTATGCACGTCGCCGCCGCCGAGATCCTCGGCGCTCACTTCCTCGCCGGTCGCGGCCTTCACGAGCGGCGGGCCGCCCAGGAAAATCGTGCCCTGCTCCTTCACGATGATCGACTCGTCGCTCATCGCCGGCACGTACGCGCCGCCCGCCGTGCACGAGCCCATCACGACGGCGATCTGCGCGATCCCCGCGGCCGACATCGTCGCCTGGTTGAAGAAGATGCGGCCGAAGTGGTCGCGATCGGGAAACACGTCGTCCTGGTTCGGCAGGTTCGCGCCGCCCGAATCGACGAGGTACACGCACGGCAGCCGGTTTTCCGCGGCGATCTCCTGCGCGCGCACGTGCTTCTTCACGGTGACCGGGTAATAGGTGCCGCCCTTGACCGTCGCGTCGTTGCACACGATCACGCATTCGCGGCCGGCGATGCGGCCGATCCCGGTGATGACGCCCGCGCCCGGTGCGTCGTCGTTGTACATGCCGTTCGCCGCGAGCTGCGAGAACTCGAGGAACGGCGCGCCCGGATCGAGCAGTTGCGCGATGCGGTCGCGCGGCAGCAGCTTGCCGCGCGCCAGGTGCTTGTCGCGCGCGGCCTGGCCGCCGCCCTGCGCGAGCTGTTCGATCTTCGCGCGCAAGTCGGCGACGACCGCCTCGAGCGCGGCGGCATTCGCGCGGAAGTCTTCCGAGCGCGGGTTCAGTTTCGATTCGATGATCGGCATCGACGGGGCTCCGTTCGCGTGACGTGGGGCGTTACATCGTTTCCGCGAACAGCTCGCGGCCGATCAGCATCCGGCGGATCTCGCTCGTGCCGGCGCCGATCTCGTACAGCTTCGCATCGCGCCACAGGCGGCCGACCGGGTATTCGTTGATGTAGCCGTTGCCGCCGAGGATCTGGATCGCCTCGCCGGCCATCCACGTCGCCTTCTCGGCCGTATAGAGGATCACGCCCGCGCAGTCCTTGCGCACCTGGCGGATGTGGTCGCTGCCGGCCGAATCGAGGTGGCGGCCGACCGCGTACAGATACGCGCGGCACGCCTGGAACGTGGTGTACATGTCGGCGACCTTGCCCTGGATCAGCTGGAATTCGCCGATCGCCTGGCCGAACTGCTTGCGGTCGTGGATGTACGGCACCACCGCGTCGAGACACGCGGCCATGATGCCCGTCGGGCCGCCCGACAGCACGGCGCGCTCGTAGTCGAGGCCGCTCATCAGCACCTTCACGCCGCCGTTGAGCTGGCCGAGGATGTTTTCCTCGGGCACTTCGACGTCCTGGAACACCAGCTCGCCCGTGTGCGAGCCGCGCATGCCGAGCTTGTCGAGCTTCTGCGCGACCGAGAAGCCCTTCATCCCCTTCTCGACGATGAACGCGGTGATGCCGCGCGGGCCGGCTTCGAGGTCGGTCTTCGCGTAGACCACCAGCGTGTCGCAATCGGGCCCGTTGGTGATCCACATCTTCGTGCCGTTCAGCACGTAGCGATCGCCGCGCTTGTCGGCGCGCAGCTTCATGCTGACGACGTCCGAGCCGGCATTCGGCTCGCTCATCGCGAGCGCGCCGATGTGTTCGCCCGACACGAGCTTCGGCAGGTATTTCTGCTTTTGAGCCTCGGTGCCGTTGCGGTGGATCTGGTTCACGCACAGGTTCGAGTGCGCGCCGTACGACAGGCCGATCGACGCCGAGGCGCGCGAGATCTCCTCCATCGCGACCATGTGCGCGGTATAGCCCATGTTCGCGCCGCCGTACTCCTCGGCCACCGTCATGCCCAGCACGCCGAGATCGCCGAACTTCTTCCACAGATCCATCGGAAACTGGTCGGTGCGGTCGACCTCCGCCGCGCGCGGCGTGATTTCCTTCGCCGCGAACGTCGCGACGGCGTCGCGCAGCATCTCGATGTCTTCACCGAGCATGAATTGCACACCGGGCAGGTTGATCATGTCTCCTCCGTCTCCAGAAAGTGTGTGGCACCCACCGATTTCTGAGTTTCGCTCAAATCGAATGAATGCACCGATTCATTGACCAATACAGCGTAAATTTTGCACAGTTTCGCGCCTCGTCGGGTTCGGCGTCAATAGTTTTTTGAGTGACACTCAGATATCATGCCGAGATGACAGCCGCTACCGCCGACACCATGACCGCCACCGTCAAAGCCGATCGCGCCGACACGTCGCGCGCGCCCGCCGGGCGCAAATCCCAGCAACGCGTGCAGGACATCCTGCGCGCCGGTCGTGAAGTGTTCGCCGAAAAGGGTTACGAGCATGCGACGGCCGCCGAGATCGCGCAGCGCGTCGGCGTATCGGAGGCGACTGTGTTCAGCTACTTCCGCGGCAAGCGCGAGCTGTGCGCGCGTGTCATCGCGGATTGGTACGACGAAAACATCGCCGCGTTCGAGCAGGGGATGCCGCAGGATGCGTCGGTGCGGCAGCAGTTCGCGTTCATCGTGCGCACCCACCTGCGGCTGATGCTGGTGAACGGCACGGGCCTGTGCGCGCTGGTGCTGTCGGAAGGCCGCGCGAAGCAACATGCGCTGAGCGACGAACTCACCGCGCTGCAGCGCCGCTACACCGCGCCGCTGATGGACGTGCTCGCGCGCGGCCAGGCGGCCGGGCAGGTGCGTACCGACCTGCCGCTGAGCCTGCTGCGCTCGATGGTGTTCGGGCCGATCGAGCACGTGCTGTGGGATGCGATCCTCGGGCACCGCAAGCTCGACACGGAAACGACGGCCACGCAGCTCGTCGACATGTTGTGGGCCGCCGTGCAGCCGCCGGCGCCGGAACAGGCGGCGCTCGTGCGGTTCAGGAATGAAGTGGCGGAAGCCGTGCGGCGGCTGGAAGGGGAAGCGTCACGCCCGTGACGCAGGGGTGCGGCCCGACGCACGTCGCATCGTGCGCCGCGCGTAACCGACCGCTAGGAATCCTCGCCGACACGCAGCGGCGCGCGGCTCTGCTCGTTGTTCAAATGGACGAACTTGCGCAACAGGCGTACGAGCTCCTGCGAATCTTCCTCGCCCATCCCGTCGAACAAGCCGGCACGCAGCTCCTGCACTGACGGAATCAGGCGCGTGAGCAGTTCGACGCCCGTCGGTGTCAGCAGCAGGCGCCGCTGACGCCGCGGCAGCACTTCGCGAACGATCAATCCTTTCGCTTCGAGCCGGACCGCGAGGTCGGCCGTGGTCGACGTGTCGAGCGCCACCCGCTGCGCCAGCGTCACCTGATCGAGCCCCGGACACTCGTAGAGCATCCGCAGGACGGCGTACTGCACCGGCGTCACGTCGCGGCCCAGCTTCTCGTAGAACATCGCGACGGCAATCTGGTGCGCGCGCCGGATCAGGTGCCCCGGCTCGTCGTACAGGTCGAGCGGGAAAGCCGGCGCGTCGGCGGGATTCGTTTTTTCCATGAATGAGTCGATGACATAGGCGGCGCGCGCCGGTTGCGCGCGCCGACGGCATGGCGCTGCCTCGCGCCATTTCCCGGGAAAACCAGTATACCGCTCGCCTTGCCCCGGCCTATCTCAATGCGTACACTGAATCTCATTCAGTACACGGAATGAAGAGCTGCCGCATGTCAGCGGCACCGCCCCGAAGGAGACGACGAACGTGTTTCTCAAGAACGCTTGGTATGTGGCGTGCACGCCCGATGAAATCGACGGCAAGCCGCTGGGCCGCAAGATCTGCAATGAATCGATGGTGTTCTACCGCGCGGCGGACGGCCGGGTCGCCGCGCTCGAGGACTTCTGCCCGCACCGCGGCGCGCCGCTGTCGTTGGGATTCGTGCGCGACGGTGTGCTCGTGTGCGGTTATCACGGGCTGGAAATGGGCTGCGACGGCAAGGCGTCCGGCATGCCGGGCCAGCGCGTCGGCGGCTTCCCGCCGATTCGCAGCTTCCCGGTGATCGAGCGCTACGGATTCGTCTGGGTCTGGCCGGGCAATGCGTCGGAAGCCGATCCCGCCAAGCTGCCCGCGCTGGCCTGGGCCGAAGACCCGGCCTGGGCGCACGGCGGCGGCCTCTATCACATCCGTTGCGATTACCGGCTGATGATCGACAACCTGATGGACCTCACGCACGAAACCTACGTGCATGCGTCGAGCATCGGCCAGAAGGAAATCGACGAAGCGCCGCCGAAGACCACCAGTCATGGAGACGAAGTCGTCACGAGCCGCTTCATGGAGAACGTGATGCCGCCGCCGTTCTGGCGGATGGCGCTGCGCGGCAACGGGCTCGCCGACGACGTGCCGGTCGACCGCTGGCAGATCTGCCGCTTCACGCCGCCGAGCCACGTGATGATCGAAGTGGGCGTCGCCCATGCGGGCCACGGCGGCTACGACGCGCCGGCCGAGTTGAAGGCGTCGTCGATCGTGGTCGACTTCATCACGCCCGAGACGGACACCTCGATCTGGTATTTCTGGGGCATGGCGCGCAACTTCCGGCCCGAAGATCACGCGCTGACCGCCGAGATCCGCGAAGGCCAGGGCAAGATCTTCGCCGAGGATCTCGAGATGCTCGAACGCCAGCAGCTCAACCTCGAGCAGTGGCCGGACCGCAAGCTGCTCAAACTCAACATCGACGCCGGCGGCGTGCTGTCGCGCAAGGTGATCGACCGGCTGCTCGCCGAAGAAAACGCGGCGAGCCCGCAGCGGCCCGTGATTCCGGTCGCGCAGGTCAAGGAGGCGTCATGAGCGCCGCGACATTGACGGTCCGGGTGGCCCGCAAGTGGCAGGAAGCGCGCGACATCTGCGGTTTCGAATTCGTCAGCGACGACGGTTCGCCGCTGCCGGGCTTTGAAGCCGGCGCCCACATCGACGTGCATTTGCCGGGCGGGCTCGTGCGCCAGTACTCGCTGTGCAATCACCCGGAACACGCCGATCGCTATCAGATCGCCGTGCTGCGCGATGCCGACGGCCGCGGCGGGTCGCGCGCGATCCACGACGAAGTCCGGCAAGGCGATACCGTGCGGATCGGCGTGCCGCGCAACCAGTTTCCCCTCGCCCCCGACGCGCCGCACCACCTGCTGCTCGCGGGCGGGATCGGCGTCACGCCGATCCTCAGCATGGCGGAACGACTGTTCTCGTCCGGCATGCCGTTCGACATGCACTACTGCGCGCGCTCGACCGATCGCATGGCCTTCGTCGAGCGGATCAACGCGGCCGGGTTTCACGATCGCGCCCGCCTCCACGTCGACGACGGCGATCCCGGGCAACGCTTCGACCTCGCCGCCGTGCTCGCCGCCGCGCCCGCAGGCACGCACCTGTACGTATGCGGCCCGCGCGGCTTCATGGACGCCGTGCTGAACGCCGCGCGCGAGCGCAACTGGGCCGAAGCGCGGCTGCACTACGAGTTCTTCGGCGGCGCGGTTGCGTCGTCCGGCGCGGACCGTGCGTTCCAGGTTCGGATCGCAAGCAGCGGCATGGTGATCGACGTGCCGGCCGAATGCACGGTCATCGCGGCGCTGGCGGCGAACGGCGTCGACGTGCTGACGTCGTGCGAACAAGGCGTATGCGGCACCTGCGCGACGCGTGTGCTCGAAGGCGAGCCCGATCATCGCGACGCGTATCTGACCGACGACGAAAAGGCAGCCGGCGATCAGTTCATGCCGTGCTGCTCGCGATCGCGAAGCGACCTGCTGGTCCTCGATCTGTAGATCCGCAAAGCTGTAGACGGACCGCCCGACTCGCGGCGGCCAACCACAATACTGGAGACGATCAATGGAGCAACATGCCCCGGCACCGCTCAGTACTACTCAGTTCCCGGCCGACCGATGGTGGGTCGCCGCGCTGTCATCCGAGCTGACGGACAAACCCGTCGCCCGCACGCTCCTCGGCCGCCCGGTCGTCCTGTTCCGGTTGCCGTCCGGGGAAGTCGGCGCACTGGAGGATCGCTGCTGCCACAAGTCGCTGCCGTTGTCGTGCGGCTCGCTCGAATCGCGCGGCCTGCGCTGCGGCTATCACGGCCTGCTGTTCGACCGCGACGGCACGTGCGTGGAGATTCCCGGCCAGGACCGGATTCCGGCGAAGGCGTGCGTGTCGTCGTATCCGGTACGGGAACAGGACGCCATCGTGTGGATCTGGATCGGCGCCGACGCGCACGCTCGACCGACGAGCGCGCCGCCACGCTATGCGTTCCATGCCGATCCGCAATACCGGTTCGGCGGCGGCCACTACCACTACGACGCACCGTATCAACTGATTCACGACAACCTGATGGACCTGAGCCACCTCGGTTATGTCCATCTGAAAACGATCGGCGGCAACGCGGCGCTGCACATGGGTGCGGAAACCCGCGTCAGCAGCGACGGCGATACCGTGACGCTGGTTCGCCGGATGCCGGATTCCGACCCGCCGCCAACCTATACCGCTGCGTGGCCGTTCGCAGGCCGCGTCGATCGCTGGCAGGAAATCGAATTCCACGTGTCGCACATCCGGATCTGGACCGGCGCGATGGACGCCGGCACCGGCGACCTGCACGATCCGGCACGCGGCGGCTTTCACATGCGCGGCTTCCACGGCATCACGCCCGAGACGGAAACGACGACGCACTACTTCTGGACCGTCGCGACCAATCCGCAACACGACATCGAGCGCGTCGCGCAAACGGTCATCGAGCAATCCGCGGCGACGTTCGACGAGGACAAGGCCGTGATCGAAGCGCAATACCGGAACCAGCTGCGGTTTCCGGGCGGCCGCCAGATCGACATTCACGTCGACGCGGGCCCCAATCGTGCGCGGCGCGTGATCGAGCGGCTGCTGCTCGAACCCGCTTGAGCATCGCGCCGCCCCGCCGACAACACCCGCCGGTCGCGACGGGCGCTCTGCAGGGTGTCCCGTCGGCCCGTTCAATCGCTTTCGCCCCATTCGCCAACACCGGCTTCGATTTCATCCCATTTAATTAGTCATACTATTTACAAGGATCTTTGACGTGAGCGCAAACATCCGCAATACGATCGACGAATCCCCGATGAGCACGTTCCAGACGATGGCGGTCACCGCCTGCGTCGTGCTGAACATGCTCGACGGCTTCGACGTGCTGGCCATCGCGTTCGCCGCGCCGCACCTGGCGGCCGAGTGGAAACTGAGCGGCAAGGAAATCGGCCTGCTGCTGAGCGCCGGGCTCGCCGGCATGGGCATCGGCTCGGTGCTGATCGCGCCGCTCGCCGACCGCGTCGGCCGCCGCCGCATCATCCTGCTCTGCCTCGCCGTGATCTCGACCGGGATGCTCGCCTGCGCGGCCACGCACAGCACGATTCAACTCGCCGTCGCGCGTGCGTACACGGGGCTCGGCATCGGCGGCATGCTGGCGAGCCTGACCGTCATCAGCGGCGAGTACGCATCGAGCAAATGGCGCAGCGCCGCGATCGGCATGCAGTCGACCGGCTACGCGATCGGCGCGACCGGCGGCGGCGTCATCGCCGGCTACCTGCTGTCGACGTGGGGATGGCGCAGCGTATTCGCGTTCGGCGGCATCCTGACCTTGCTGGCGATCCCGATGGTGCTCGCATTGCTGCCGGAATCGCTCGACTTCCTGCTGGCAAGGCGTCCGGACAACGCGCTGCAGAAAATCAACCGCATCCTCGCGAGAATGAAGCGCGCGCCGATCGACATGCTGCCCGCGGCGACTGCCGCCATCGACTCGGCGAACGCCGCGTCGAGCTGGACGGCCGTGCTGCGCGCGCCGCTGACGCGCCGCACGATCGCACTGTGGATCGCATTCTTTCTCGTGATGGGCAGCTTCTACTTCGTCGTGAGCTGGACACCGAAGCTGCTGGTTCAGGCCGGGTTGTCGGCATCGCAGGGGGTCACCGGTGGCGTGCTGCTCAATCTCGGCGGCATTGCGGGCGCATCGCTCTTCAGCCTGCTGTCGACGCGGTTCGGCCTCCGCAACCTGCTCGGCGCGACGCTGCTGCTCGGCGGCGCGCTGATGGTCGTGTTCGGCGCAAACACCGGCTCGCTCGGGATCGGGATGACGGTCGGGGTATTCCTCGGCGCCGTGATCAATGCGTGCGTGGCCGGCATGTATGCGCTGTCGCCGACACCGTATCCCGCCGAAATCCGCACGACCGGCATCGGCCTCGCGGTCGGCATCGGCCGCCTCGGCGCGATCCTGTCGCCGATGACGGTCGGTGCGCTGCTGGACGACGGCTGGTCCGTGTCCCATCTGTATCTCGCGTTCCTCGTGCCGATGATCGGCGCGGCGATCGCCGTCGCCGTGGTGGGTACGCGTGCCGCGGCACCGCACAGGCAACGCGACCCGGCGATGTCGTAACGCACGACGCACGCAGCCTTGCCGATACCCGTCGGCATCCCGGATCGGCTCGGGTCATAAGAATATCGATAAGCATATCTACATACTGTTTGGAGACAGCCATGAAAACGAAACTGGGCGCCGCACTCGCGACGGCGACGGCGATGGCACTGACGCTGGCGCTGGCCGGACCGGCCTGCGCACAAAGCAGCGTGACGCTGTACGGGATCATCGATACCGGCGTGTCCTACTACAACAACGCCGCACATGGCGGATCGTTCACGGGTATGCCGACACTGACCGGCGAAGTGCCGTCACGCTGGGGGCTGAGGGGCACGGAGGATCTCGGCGGCGGCTACCAGGCTTTCTTCGTGCTCGAGAACGGCTTCCAGCCCGGCACGGGCGCACTGAACTACGGCGGGCGCCTGTTCGGGCGACAGGCGAACGTGGGCGTGAACAGTCCGCTCGGCGCGCTGACCCTCGGCCGCCAGATGAACATGTCGATGATCGTGCTGACCAATGCGGACGTGATCGGCCCGTCGATTCACTCGATGGCGGATTTCGATTCCTATCTGCCGAACGCGCGCAGCGACAATGCGATCGGCTACAAGGGCACGTTCCACGGTGTAACGCTCGGCGCCACCTACAGCTTCGGCCGCGACGCGGCCGGGCCGGCAGGGCCGTCGGCGACTGGCTGTGCCGGACAGGTGCCCGGCGACTTCGTCGCTTGCCGCCAATACACGGCGATGCTCGCGTACGACGCGAGCAATTTCGGGCTCGCCGCGTCGCACGACGTGATGCGCGGCGGCGGCGGTGCGCTCGCGCCGCTGAACAATCCGGCCTACACCGACACGCGCGACATCGTCGCCGGCTACGTGAAGATCGGCCCCGCGAAACTGGGCGCCGGCTGGATTCGCCGCAACCTCGCGGCAGCCGAGCACCTGCAGGCCGATATCGTGTTCGCCGGCGGCACGTACTACGCGACGCCCTACCTCGCGCTCGACCTTCAGGGCGTCCGCTACCTGCAACGCCGGGAAAACAGCGAAGGCGGCACGAACGCGACGCTGCTCGTCGGCCGCGCGAACTATTTCCTGTCGAAGCGGACGACCGTCTATACGTCGGTGGGCTACATGTTCAACAGCACGCTGGCCGCGAACGCGGTCGCCGCGGGCGGGACGGTCGGCACCGGGATGAACCAGCTCGGCGTGATGGCCGGCATCCAGCAGAAGTTCTGAACGCCGGACGCCCGTGCGCCGGTCAGTTGGCGAGACGGCAGTGGGCCAGCTTCAGGCCCGGCAACACGGGCGCATCGATATAGCCTTCGTTCACACAGCTGAAGCGGAAAGCCGCCGACGTGACGAACGGCTTGATTTCGCCGCCGGGGAATTTCGGCTTCAGCGCATCCTGGTCGGCCACGTCGAAATGCGTATCGAACTGCTCGCCGTCGGCCGTCAGCGCGCCGAAGTAGGTGCCGCCCGGATCGCTGCCCATCCGGATCACGGCGCCGACGAACGTGAGGCGCTTGCCGTCGTACTTCGCCTTCGCGGCGGCCACGTCCTGCGTGTAGGCCTCGATCACGGCGCCGTAGTGCGCGTCGATCGCGTCGGCATCGGAAGCCGCGCAAGCAGCCTGGTGAATGCCTGCCAGCAGCGCGCAGGCCGCAAGCGCGGCCGCCGCGAACGGCGCGGAAATCTTCTTCATGGGTGGTCTCCCGTCTAGTGTGGTGGTTGAAGTGATTGAAGCCCGGCGCAACGCCGGATGAATTCGCTTCCGTTGCTTTAATCGTTCGAATGGCGGATGACGGCTGCGATCACTTCATCGCCCGCGTGGTCGTGCGCGGTGCGTGGCGTCGCACGGAACGCGACGTGACAGGAAGATGACATGGTGCGGCCCCCGGTTCTCTCGTTGAATTTCACTGCGTCTGATTTTGGCCGCTACGGTAGCAGACGGCCGCCAGCCCGGCAACCGACACCCGGGCGCCGGCAATCATGTCATTACAATTGCAAATGATTCTCATTACATATATCATGCACGCCTTGGCCGTAACGAAACGCCGCGGCCCGCGACACGATCCTTAGCACTCCCTCCTGTATCGATTCATGCCATCCCGTCGAACGCCCCGCCGCGTCCGGACCCTGCGTCCGTGGCGCTCGAGCCTGCCTGCCCTGATTACCCTTTGCGTCGCAAGCGGCGCGCATGCGGCCAACGCGGAAGCCGGTGCAACCGCATCGGTACCCGCGACGCCGGCCGGGAAAGAACTCCCCGCCATCAACGTCAACGCATCGTCGACCGTCGACCCGACCATCGGCTACCAGCCGCGCACCAGCAGCATCGCGGGCGGCAGCGACCGTCCGTTGAAAGAGATTCCGCAATCGGTCGCGGTGGTCAGCAGCAGCGTGATGCAGGACCAGCAGGCGCGTTCGCTCGACGACGTGCTCGGCAACATCAGCGGCGTGACGCAAACCAACACGCTCGGCGGCACGCGCGACGCGTTCATCAAGCGCGGCTTCGGATCGAACAACGACGGCTCCGTGCTGGTCGACGGCGTACGCACGCCGGTGCTGCACAGCTATCTCGCGACGATCGACCGCGCCGAGGTGCTGAAGGGCCCGGCTTCGCTGCTGTACGGGATGCAGGATCCGGGCGGCGTGATCAACCTCGTCACGCGCAAGCCGGAAGACACGTTCGGCGGCTCGATCTCCGCATCGCGCACGAACCACGGCGGCAGCAACGCGCAGTTCGATCTCACGGGCCCGCTCGGCAACCCCGGCCAGGTCGCGGGCGGCACGCTCGCGTTCCGGCTGACCGGCGAATACGACACGAGCCGCTACTGGCGCAGCTTCGGCCGCGAACGCAACGCGTTGATCGCACCCGCGCTGTCGTGGCACGACGCGAACACGTCGATCGACGTCAGCTATCAGTACGTCGACTACACGATGCCGTTCGATCGCGGCACCGTGCTCGTGAACGGCCAGCTCGACGATGCGTTGCGCTATCGCCGCTACGAGGAAGCATGGTCGCAAAGCAGCGGCATCCAGGAAACGCTGCGGACGCGCATCGAGCACCGCTTCTCCGACGCATGGCGCGTGCGCGCGACCTACGGCTGGGGCCGCGACCGCTACGACCAAACCATCACCCGCGGCAACTCGTTCAACAGCAAGACGGGCGCAATGACGCGCTCGTCCGACGCGAACCTCGGCCGCAACGACTCCGACCAGATCGCGACGCTCGGCCTGCTCGGCAACGTGACGCTCGCCGGGATGAACCACGCGATCTACATCGGCGGCGAATACGAGCGGCAGCGCAGCTTCCGCGGCGACACGATCCGCGGCAAGGCCACGACGGGCTTCAATCTCTACGATCCCGTGTACGGCCTGCTCGCGGCGGGCGGCACGCCCAACGCGAAGCAAAGCGATTCGCGCTCGGTCGTGCATGCGTATTCGACGATCGTGCAGGACTCGGTGAAGATCACCGACCGCCTCACCGCGGTAGGCGGGCTGCGCTGGGAAAACTGGCAGCAGGAATCGGGGATGGGCCGGCCGTTCGTGTTCGCCGACCGCTCGCGCGGCAGCGTCTGGCTGCCGCAGTTCGGGCTCGCATACGCGCTCACGCCGGCGCTGACCGCCTACGCGAACGTGAGCCGGTCGTTCAAGCCGAACGTCGCATCGAACGTCGCCGCGCCGCTCGCGCCGGAATACGGCCGCGTGCTCGAGGCCGGGCTGAAGTTCAGCCTGAAGCCCGCGATCACCGGCACGCTCGCGGTCTACCAGATCGACAAGCGCAACGTCGCGGTCACGGTCGGCGACATCACGTCGACGATCGGCACCGCGCGCTCGCGCGGGATCGAGCTCGACGTCGCCGGGCAGATCACGCGCCACCTGAGCGTGATCGGCAGCTACGCGTATACGAACGCGACCGATCGCGACAGCAACACCCCGCTCACGAACGTCGCGCGCCACACCGGGAGCCTGTTCGCCGTGTACGACACGGCCATCGCGAATCTGCCCGGCCGCTGGCGCTTCGGCGGCGGCGCGCGTCTCGTCGGCGCACGCTCCGGCGACACGGCGAACAGCTTCACGCTGCCCGGCTATGTGACCGTCGATGCCTTCGCAGCCTACGAAACGACGATCGGCAAGTTCCCGACACGCTTCCAGCTCAACGTGAAAAACCTGCTCGACAAGACCTACTACCCGTCGAGCAACAACAACCTGATCGTCGCGGTCGGCGAGCCGCGGCTCGTCACGCTGACGACGACGGTGTCGTTCTGATGGCCTGACGTTCCGATCGCCCGATGCGTGCATGGGCCAGCCCGAACGCGCGGCCCATGCACCACGGCCGTAGTCGCAGCCGCTCGCGACGCGTAGCGGCTCGCTCCTTGCCCCGGTGATGCATCCTTGCCGCTTCGCAAGCGGTCACCGCGAATCCGCGCGCGCTGTGCCGGACAACCACCGACGACGCGGCGACGGAACATCGTCCGATCCGCCGGCGAAGCAGGATCGACAGCGAATCACCCCGTTGCTTGCCGCCCACACCAGCGCCGGATTCCGCTTGACTGCCGTCCCGCGCGGCACCCGACGCCGCCATCTACACACCTCCCCGGCACTCGCTTCTCCGCCCGCAAAAATGCATCCGAGCGATGCAATTCCGCCCGCTCCCGAACCGCACCGCGCGCCGTATGATCGCCCCGGCTTTTCTCCACGGCGGCCCGATGCGCGTCTACGTCTCCATTCGCGCTCGCGCTCCGCTCCAACCACCTGCGAACATGTCCAACCTCTCACTCATCCTCGTCGTCTCCATGCTCAGCGCCTTCGGCCTGATCGCGTCCGACGTCTACCTGCCCGCGATGCCGTCGATGGCCCACGAGTTTTCGATCGGCGCATGGCAGATGCCGCAGACGGTATCGGCTTACCTGATCGCGCTCGCCTGCGCGCAGCTGGCCTACGGCCCCCTCTCCGATCGATGGGGACGCAAACCCGTGCTGACGGCCGGCATCGTCCTGTACATCCTCGGCTCGATCGGTTGCGCAAGCGCCGGCGGCTTCGCGAGCTTTCTCGGATGGCGCGTGCTCGAAGCGCTCGGCGCGGCGTCCGGCCTCGTCATCGGTCGCGCGATCATCGCCGACACCTGCGACAAGAACGCATCCGCGAAGATCTACAGCATCGTCTATCCGCTCGTGTCGCTGTCTCCGGCAATCGCCCCCGCAATCGGCGGATATCTGGCTGCGGCGTTCGGGTGGCGAAGCGATTTCATTTTCGTCGCCGCATTCGGCGTCGTCGCACTCGCGCTCGTTCAGTTGCTCCTGAAGGAAACCCGGCCGCCCGTCGCGCCGGGCCAACATCGCGCCGCACCGCTGGCCGGCTTCACCGGCGTACTCGCGGACCGGGCCTTCATCCGCTACACGCTCGTCGTGTGTGCGATCTATTGCGCGTGGTTCGTCTACCTGACGCAGTCGCCGTTCATCTTCTCCGGCCTCGGTCTTTCGGAACGGCAAAGCGGCTGGCTCTATCTGCCGCTGACCGCCGGCATCGTTTCCGCCAACCTGGTTGCGCGCCGCATGCTCGACCGGATGTCCTACGACTCGATCGTCGTGGCCGGCGTGGGCTGCTTCGTTGCCGGCGGCATGGCGTTCGCCCTGTGCGAATCGTGGCATGTCAAAGGGGTCGTCGCGATCGTGATGCCGATGGTGCTCGTCAGCCTGTCGAATGGATCGTCGCTGTCGCTCGCGGTCTCGGGCGCCATCGCGAGCGAACACGGGCGCGCGGCGACGGCGTCGGGGCTGGTCGGCTTCTTCCAGATCGGCAGTGCGTCGCTCGCCGCCACCGTGTCCGGCGGCCTGCTCGGCACCGGAAGCCACGTGCTGGCGGCGGCCATCCCGTTCTTCGCGATCGTCGCGGCCATCGCGATCGTGCCGCGCTGGTGTGCCGCGCGCCGCACGCTCTCGATGCGCGACACGCTACCCCGTTGAGCCCGTGGCCCTGCGCGGGCGGGGCCCCGGCCGCTATCGATAACGGTCGAACGTAGCCGCGATCTCTGCGGTGACCGCCCGAACGCGCGCCGTCCGGTTCAGGTCGGTATGCGATACGAGCCAGACCTGATACGGCGCGGCTCGCGTCCGGTCGGGCCAGATTCGCACGAGCGAATCGTCGTCTTGCGCCATATACGCGGGGAGTTCGCCGATGCCGATACCCGACCGGATCGACGCCGCCAGCATCAGGCTCGAACTCACCTGCGCCACGATGCGCCCGCGCTCCATCGACTCGCCGCACAGCGCGTTCCCCTGGTTCGACGTCGTGCCGGGCTGGTAGACGACCAGGTCATGCCCTTCGAAGGCGGCTCCGATCGCGGGCTCGCCATGCGCATCCAGATACTCGCGGCTCGCGAACAGCCCGACCTCCCATTCGGCGAGCTTCCGGCGCACGAGGTCGGGATTTTCCGGCATCACGGTGCGAATCGCGAGATCCGCATCGCGTCGCGTCAGGTTGAGCACCTGCACGGACGTCGTCAGGATCACGTGTATCGCCGGACATTTCCGGCGCAGCTCCCGTATCGCGGGAACGACGAAATCCATCGCGAGGGAATCGGTCGTCGTCACCCGGACCTCGCCTTCGAGGCGATCGTCCGAGCCCTGGACGCGACGCTCGAATTCGCACGCCGCCTGCTCCATTGCTTCCGCAGCGTGCAGCGAAAGCTCGCCGACCGGCGTCACGACATAACCGGACGATGTCTTGAGAAACAGCTTCGCACCGAGCGCCTTCTCGAGTGCGGTCAACCGTCGCCCCACGGTGGCCTGGTCGACATCGAGAACGGCCGCGGCCTCGCGCAGCGTTCCGGTGCGATGAACGGCCAGAAAAACGCGGGCATCGTCCCAATTCATGAGTAACGTTCTCTCTCTCGGTCAGGCATGTGTGAATTTGCAGGAGGCGATTATACAAGTCGATCCAGTTCATCCCGTTCCAGATAATAAGCTATCCGTATCAACAGGAAGATCGATTCGCCGATCAAAACCGAAACCGGAACCGTCCGCAGGAAACCCCTGAACGACGGGCTCGCCGACCGAAGCCGGGTGCAATGACCGAACCGATGGTCGTTTCACCGATCGCCCCAACGCCGGCCGCCCAATCATCAGCCTCTCGAATATCTCCCATCCGATACCGCGATTTTCCGTACCGGACGCGCGCCGCTAGACTGGCTACGCATTCGCGACGCCGCAGCGCCGTACCGCAACGCGGCATGCCCCCACAAAAACGATTCCGGGAGATACCCCATGTCCGACCGGCACGCGCGCCGAGGCGCGCTCAAGACACTCGGCCTCGCAGCCGGCACCGCGCTGCTCGCCGCCGCGCGCCCCGCTCGCGCCGCCGCGCCCGAAACCGGCGCGCTGCTGCCCGGCGGCGCCACGCACCTCGCCGACCTCACGCGCCGCCTCGCGGCCGCGCCGCGGCGGCGCGACTTCAAGACGGTGCCGATGATCCTCGAACGCCCCGACCAGTGGGATCATGCGGCGCTCGCCGAACTGGCCGGCTACCGCGGCGGCCCGAAGCAGGTATGGGACAACACCGAGCTCGGCGGCCCGTGGCTGAACCTGATGCGCAATTCGCTGAACGCGCAGATCTGGTCGTATCGCCATCCGGATTTCCTCGTCGTATCGGCCACGCACGGCAGCGCGCATCTCGCACTGTTCGACCAGGCCGCGTGGGACAAATACGGCCTCGCGAAATTCGCCGGCGCCGCCTTTCCGGCCAACACGCTGCTCGACGCGAAACCCGCACAATCGAAGGGCGCGCAAGACCACGAGTCGCCCGACGGCGCATTCTCGTCGCACGACAACAGCATCGCCGCGCTGCAGCAGCGCGGCGTCGTGTTCCTGTCGTGCCACAACGCGATCTGGGAACTCGCGGAGCGGCTCGACGGCGCGAACGCGAATCCCGACAAGCTGCCGCTCGACGCGCTCGCGGCCGACCTGACCAACCATGTGATCCCGTCGGCAGTCGTCACGCCGGGCGCGGTCGGCACGCTGCCCGAACTGCAGCAGGCCGGCTTCACGTACGCAAAATGAGCACCGCGATGACATCGATCCCCCTGCAACCGCCGTCACCGTTGCCGCGCCGTCGGCGCACGCTGCGCGCCGTGCTGGCCGCCTGGCTCTGCTGCGCATCGGCGCTGTCGCTCGCCGCGCCGACCGGCCCCGCCGCGAACGTCTTCCCGCCCTGGCAGGACGGCCGCAACAACGACGCGACGCATCGCGGCCTCGAATTCACGGTGCCGCAGGTCGACGTGCTCGCCGATTTCCACGGCGACCTCACCGCGCCGAAGCTCGTGCTGTTCGTCGGCGGCAACTATTTCTTCGCGATGGCGCCGCTCGTCGCGAAGTTCGAGGAAGACCATCCCGAGTACCGCGGCCGCATCTACTGGGAGACGATCCCGCCCGGCCTGCTCGTGAAGCAGATCCATGCGGGCGGCACGATCACCGTCGGCAACATGACGTGGACGGTCAAGCCCGACGCGTATTTCGCGGGGCTCGGCAAGATCGACGGCTTGATCGCGGACGGCACGCTCGCCGGCCCGGCCGTGCCCTACGTGACGAACCAGCTGACGATCATGGTGCGCGCCGGCAATCCGAAGCGCATCGCGTCGCTAAACGACCTCGCGCGGCCCGACGTGCAGCTTGCGATGCCCAATCCGGCATTCGAGGGCGTCGCGCGGCAGATCCGCGCATCGCTCGTGAAGGCCGGCGGCGACGCGCTCGCGCGTACCGTCTACGACGACAAGGTGCGCGCCGGCACGACCGAGCTCACGCACATCCACCATCGGGAAACCGCGCTGTTCCTGATGCAGGGGCGCGCGGACGCGGGCGTGCTGTGGCAATCCGAGGCGGCGTTCCAGGAACAGGTCGGGCATCCGCTGATGCACATCGACATTCCGGCCGAGCAGAATACGACTGCGATCTATGCGGGCGCGATGGTGAAGGACGCGCCGCATCCGGAAGCCGCGCGCGCATGGCTCGCGTTCATCCGGTCGCCGGAAGCGTTCGGAATCTTCCAGCGCTACGGTTTCGGCCGATACGATGCGGCGACACCGCCGCAGCACCTCGCGCCGGCGCAGCAGGAGAAGCAGCCCGACGCGGGCTGACCGCGCGGCCGCGCCGGCTGCCCGGCGGCGCGCTCGCGGCCTACAACAAGGAGGGGACACGTGAACGATACGGTGCACACACCGCGACGCCGGTTCGCGCCGCTGCTGCTCGCCGCGGCGACGCTGCTGGGCGGCCACGCGCGCGCGGACGACGCAGCGCTCGGCAAGACGCTCGCGACACAGGGTTCGACGACGGGCGTCGCCGCCTGCATCGGCTGTCACGGCAGCCAGGGCGAAGGCAACGCGGCGGCCGGCTTCCCGCGCCTCGCGGGCACGAGCGCCGCGTATCTGTCCGCGCAGCTTGCCGCGTTCGCGGACGGCAGCCGCCAGAATCCCGTCATGCAGCCGCTCTCGAAACTGCTGACGCCGCACGAGCGCGATGCGGTATCCGCGTACTTCGCGAGCCTGCCCGCGGCGGCCGGCATCGTCGCCGCCGACGACACGTCGATCGATCCGGCGAACACCGGCGCGTGGCTCGCGACGCGCGGACGCTGGTCGCAAGGCCTGCCCGCATGCGCCCAGTGTCACGGCCCCGGCGGCCTCGGCGTGGGCAGCGCGTTTCCGCCGCTCGCGGGCCAGCCCGCCGCCTATATCGCCGGCCAGTTGAACGGCTGGAAACACGGCACGCGCCCGCCGGGGCCGATGGCGCTGATGCCGGCGATCGCCGGCAAGCTGTCCGACGCCGACATCGACGCGGTGGCCGCCTACTACGCGCGCGGCGGCGCCGCGCAGGGAGACAAGCGATGATCGACCGCACGACGCTGATCCGCCGCACCCGCGCGGCACTCCTCGGCGCGGCCTGGATGCCCGCGCTCGCGTTCGCGGCCGCACCGCAGGATGCACCACCGGCCAACGCTTCCGCATCCGCGCCTTCCGCCGTTGCGGCGGCCGCCAGGCCATTCGCGCCGCCCGCCGAATCCGCGATCCCCGCCGACGAGTTCGGCAAGACCGTGAAGCTCGGCGAGCAGATCTTCCTGCACACGCCCGAGTTCGCGGGCAAGTACGTCGGCAACAAGCTGACCTGCGCGAGCTGCCACCTCGACGCGGGCCGTCGGCCCGACTCGAGCCCGATGTGGGCCGCGTACCTGCTGTATCCGGCGTACCGCAGCAAGAACGGCCACGTGAACACGTTCGCCGAGCGCCTGCAGGGATGCTTCCGCTACAGCATGAACGGCAAGGCGCCGCCGGCCGGCGACCCGATTCTCGTCGCGCTCGAAACCTATTCGTACTGGCTCGCGAAGGGCGCGCCGGTCGGCATGAAGCTGCCGGGGCAGGGTTTCCTGAAACTGCCGCCGCCCGCGCAGAAGGCCGACTATGCGCGCGGCGCCGCCGTCTACACGCAGCACTGCGCGCTGTGCCACGGTGCGGACGGCCAGGGGCAGTCGAGCGGCGGCAAGGCGGTCTTCCCGGCGCTGTGGGGCGCGCGTTCGTTCAACTGGGGCGCGGGGATGGGCGACATCCGCAATGCGGCCGGCTTCATCAAGGCCAACATGCCGCTCGGGCTCGGCGGCACGCTGACCGATCAGGAGGCGTGGGACGTCGCGACCTTCATGGACAGCCACGAACGTCCGCAGGACCCGCGCTTCACGGGCTCGGTGCACGACACGCGCGCGAAATTCCACGACTCGCCCGATTCGATGTACGGGCTCAGCGTGAACGGCCGCGTGCTCGGCGCGCCGTGACGCGGGCGCCGGGCAGGCCGGGCAGGCCGCGCGGCCTGCCCGGCCCGCGCGTTCACGGACGCCAGCGATACACGATCATGCTGGTGCCGTTGTAGTTGTCCTTCGTGATCACGTATTCGCCGGTCGAGCGCAGGTACGCGCGGATCCCGTACATCGAGTCGACGTCGTTGCCGACATCCATCGCCGACGTGTTCGAGTTGGTCAGCGTCGTGACGAGGGCGCCCGTGTTGAGATCGAACACGTCGACGTTCGGCACGGTGTGCACGTAGCCGACGAACAGGTAGTGGCCGGCCGCCGCGATCGATTTCGGGTTTGCGCTCGTCAGGTTGATCACCGGGTTCGGCGCGCTCGTGTTGCCGTTCTTCCAGCCGTGATAGACCTCGATATGCCCGTTCATCGCGGTCCAGTCCCAGTTGCCGGCGAGGCCCTGCGCGAGGATCATCGTGTCGCTGTCCGCCTGGTAGATGATGCGCGTGACAGGCGCCACGGTGCCCGGCACGGCCGTCGTCGTCGGCTTGCCCCACGACGGCTTGCCGGTCGCGTCGAAGCCCGTCATCGGGTAGCGGGTAATCACGTTGGAGCCGTTCAACCCGGCCCACACGTCGCCGTTGCCGTCGATGTCGAAACCGGCCGTGACCTGCAGCGTCGTGTTGAACGGCTTGCCCGGCAGCGAGCCGGCCGGATTCGCGATATAGCCGGTCGCCGGCGTGAAGTAGTAGAAGTTGAAGTTGCCGGGGTTCTGGCCCGATGCGACGAGGATCCGGTTGCCGCCGACCGTCACGAGCTGGCCGAAGTGCTGGCCGCGCTGGTAGTCGTTCATGTCGAGGCGCGGGTCCTTCGGATAGCTGAACGGATCGACCGTGTTCGCGACGAACGTGCCGCCGGCCGAGCCCGTGTACACGTTGTTGCCGCTATAGAAGAACGCGCCGTCGGTCGCCGGGTCGGGCGCGGCGATCGCCTCGAAGTTCAGCGCCTGCAGCTTCCATTGCAGCGTGCCCGTCGGGCCGTATGAATGCAGGTCGGTGCTGCCGTTGCGCCCGAGATCCCAGCCCCCGCCCCACGCATTGTTGAGCACGTACAGGTTGCCGCCGGCATCCTTGCCGATGCCGACCACGCGCGTGAAGCGCTTGTCGCCGACCTGCCCCTTGATGCCCGATGTCGTGTCGAGATAACCGCCCTGCACGCCGAACGTGCCGACCTGCTGCGGCAGCCCGGCGAGGCTGTAGAGCTTGATGTTCATGTCCGGGCCCTGGTCGCCCACCAGCAACTGCCCCGTCGACGCGTCGAAATACAGCGCCGACGGCCGTGCGCCGGCCGCCATCTGGATCGTGTTCATCAGCGTGCCGGTCGCGCTGTACTGCACGACCACGCCCGCACTCATGCGCGCCACCCACAGGTTGCCCGCCGCATCGAGCGCCAGCGCACCGGGCCCGGTCACGCCGATGTCGCGCTGCCAGACGCCGTCGGTCGTATAGACGCGCACGCGGTTGCCGTAGAAATCGCTCGCATACAGCAGGTTGCCGGCCGTCGCGAGGCCGGTGATCACGTCCGGATTCGGCAGGCCCGTCCACGTGCTGACCGGGATACGCAGGTCGCGCTGGTTCGTGCCGCGGTTGTAGCGGCCCACCGAGCCGCTGCCGAAGTTGCGGTTGTAGCCGAGCGCGACGAAGATCGACGTCGCGTTGCCGGTGATCGCGCCGCCCTGGAATTCGTCGTGGATGCCGATCGTGCCCATCGGCTGGCCGTTCTGGTAGAGCGCGACACCGCCCGCGTTCTCGTCCCAGCGCGACGCCGTGTAGATCACGCCCTCGGGGGCGACCCACATCGAGCGCGCGGCATTGCCCACGTGCTGGGCCAGCGTGCCGTACGTGTTCGCGAGCCAGTCGGTCGAGTACGACACCTGCGCGTGACTCGCCGGCGCCAGCATCGCCATGCACATTCCCAGCAATGCCGCCCGAATTTGTTTCATTGACATGAATAATGCTCCCGAACGTTCAATTGTCGACACTGTAAATCGCGGCGCATGAAATATTGGTGATTCCGGCTAAAGCGCATTCGCCTTCCTCACGAATTATTCACGCCATTCTTTTTGCCGTCCGGCGCTTTTCCGTCAACGATGGTCAAACCCGCCCACCACGCCGCAACGGCTTGCCGGCCGCACGGCTTCGGCGCTTTTCCCCGGCATTTTCTTCCGGATTGCCCAATGCAAATACGTCATTTTTTCTGAAATTCACGCATTGCCTTTTTCATTCCCCGGAAATGGGCTCGATGATTACAAATCGAAATTGAAATGAAAGGGAAAAAATATTATCCGGCTCGATCGCGTCGGCGCGATTCAGCGCAGCGGCATGCGGCATGCGGCGGGAGGAAGGGAGAAAGGAGAAAGCGGGATACGGCGGAGAGAACCGCGCGCCGGCCGTGCCGGCGCGCAGCCGCGATCGTTCAGTTCGCGTCGTCGAGCGTCGGGCCGTCCCAGCCGTCGAGAAATTTCGGCAGCGCGTCCACGACGTCGATCACGCGGTGCCGGTAGAACAGGTGCATCGTCGGCTGCAGGTCGCCGGGCAGTTGCCCGCCGTGCGCACGCGCGGCCAGGCTGTTCGGTACGACGCGCATGCCGAACCGGTTGGTGCCGCACACGATCTCGCCGCAGGACGCGCAATACGTGCGCGACATCGACTTCGCCGGATGCGGGAACGTCGCATGGCCGCCCTCGACGGCCACCTGCTCCGGCGGCCACGCGGTCGCGGACAGCACCGGCGTGCCGTAGAAATCGCGGCAGGTCGCGCAATGGCAGTTCGCGCGCGCCGCCGGCTCGCCGCGCAACGTCACGGTGACGGTTCCGCACAGGCAACTCGCGGAATACGTTCGGGTCATGTCGTCTCCTCGAAGAACGGAGGCGACAGTATAGGGGCATGCCTGCAACGTCGCCCGCATCGGCTGCGCGCAACGTTGCGGGCGCAACGATCGCTGCGCGTCAGAACTTCTGGCGCAGGCCGAGGCTGACGATGGCCTGCGACCGCGAATCGGACGAGTGGCCGTTCGCCTTGTCGGACACCGACGCGGTCGCGGCCACCGGCCGGCCGAGCGCGTCGAGCGTCATGCCCGATGCGTGCTGGTACGCGCCGAGCAGGTACACGCTGGTGCGCTTCGACAGGTCGTAGGTGGCGCCGAGCGTGACGTTGTGATACTGCGCGCGGTCGTCCACGCCATCGACATCGCTGCCGCGCGTGTAGCTGTAGCCCGCGAACAGTTGCGTCTGCGGGCGCACGTTCCAGCGCGTGAACACGCCCGCGACGTTGAACGTCGCGTGGCCCGTGAACCGCGACTGGTCGCCGCTGCGGTACTGCACGTTGCTGTAGTTCACCCCGACGACGGCCGGCCCGAAATCGTAGGTCGCGCCGGTCGCGATGATCTGCTGCGACTGCGCGCTCGCATAACCTTCGTTGATCGACGAGTTGAACAGCCCGTCGTCGGTGCTCTGCCACTTGCCGGCCGTCGGGTCGGTCGCGCCCGTCTTGCTGTTGTCCGAGCGCTCGTAGCCGACGCCGACGCGCAGCGGGCCCGCCGCGTAGGCCGCGCCGACGCTCCACGTGTTGCGCTGCTTCATGCTGCCCGGCTGGCTGCCGAAACCGTACAGCGCGCCGAACGTGAAGCCCGAGTAGTTGGCGCTCGTGTACTTGATCGAGCTGTCGACGCGCGCCGTCTGGTCGAGGTCGTCGATATCGCCCGGGTGTGCGCCGAAGCCGCCGATGAACGACGACGGGCCGACCGGGCTCACGAAGTCGTCGAGCGACGTGTACTGGCGGCCGAGCGTGACCGTGCCGTAGCGGTCGCTGCCGAGGCCGACGAACGCCTGGCGGCCGAACTGGCGGCCACCCTGGCCCGACGTGCCGTTCGTGATGTCGAAACCGTTCTCGAGGACGAACAGCGCGCGCATCCCGCCGCCCAGATCCTCGGAACCCTTGATGCCCCAGCGGCTGCCGGACAGGTTGCCGGTCGTGAGCCCGACGTTCGAATGGCCGGTGTACGCGCCCGTGGAGCCGACCCGTTCGTTGCTGCGATAGGTCACGCCCGCGTCGACGATGCCGTACAGCGTGACGGAGCTTTGCGCGGCGGCGACGCCCGCGAGCGAGAGCAGCAGCGGGGCCGCGATCAGTTGCTTGTTCATGATTGTCGTGTCTCCGGGCGGTGAACCCGTTGTTCTGGCTGTCAGTTGCGAGTAGCGCGCGGGCGGCGAGATCCGCCGGCGGTGCGAGGCCGGCATCGTCCGCGCGCGACGACGCGGCGGGCATGCCCGCTGCGGCCGCCATGGTAGATGGAACCGGTTTCAATCTGAAGCGGAATAATGAAAAAAGTTTATTGCCAAAATCGAGATAGTCGATCGGGCGGCCGTGTGCGCGGCGCGCCGTCCCTGTACAGCCCGGGCGGGCGCAGCCGATAATCGAGCGCGCCCCTTCCCTCGGGAGTTCCGTCATGCATGAAACGACCCTGCTGGTCTTCGCCGCCGTCGCCTTCGTCGGCATCGCGACACCCGGCCCGACCGTGCTGCTCGCGCTGACCAACGGCTCGCGCTACGGCGTGCGACGCGCGGCCTACGGCTTCGCGGGCGCGATGCTGTCCGATTTCGTGCTGATCGTCGCGGTCGCGCTCGGCCTCGGCGCGCTGCTGATGGCGTCGGCATTCTGGTTCTCGGTCGTGAAGTGGCTCGGCGCCGCCTACCTCGCGTACGTCGGCATCCGGCTGCTGATGTCGAAGGGTTCGCTCGACGTCGCCGCCGCGCACGGTGAAGCGGTATCCGGGCGCAACGCGTCGATCTTCGCGAAGAGTTTCCTCACGGCGGTGACGAACCCGAAGGGCTACCTGTTCTTCTCCGCGTTCCTGCCGCAGTTCCTCGATCCGTCCGCGCCGCTCGCGCCGCAATACGTCGCGCTCGCGGTCACCTTCGCGCTGCTCGACGGCGCGGTGATGTTCGGCTATGCGCTGCTCGGCGCACGCGCGGTGCGGCTGCTGAAGCGCGCGGGCGCGCTGTGGCTCGAACGCACGTGCGGCGCGATGCTGCTCGCGCTCGCCGGGTCGCTGGCGTTGTACCGGCGTCATGCGGCGTAGGGGCGGACACCGATGAAAATCGCCGCACCGCCCCGCTCCTGCTTGCCGGGCCTGTCGCTCCGCCAGCTCGAACGCGCCGACCTCGACGCGTGGTACGCGTACCTGTCGAACCCTGACGTCTTCCGCCACACGAGCTGGAACCTGCGCTCGCCCGACGATCTGCTGCCGCTGTTCGACGCCATCGAATCGACCGACCCCGATTCGATCCGGCGTCTCGCCGTGATCGACGACGCATCGGGCGCGCTCGCCGGGACGATCGGCCTCCATACCGTCTCCACCGCGAACCGCTCGGCCGAGATCGCTTACGATCTCGCGCCGTCGCACTGGGGACGCGGAATCGCGAGCGCGCTGTGCGCGGCCGTCACCGCATGGGCCTTCGCGGACGGCGGCTTCATGCGCGTGCAGGGCGTGGTGCTGACCAGCAACGCGGGCTCCGCGCGCGTGCTGCAGAAGTGCGGCTACCGCTACGAAGGGCTGTTGCGCGCGTACAGGATGGTGCGCGGCACACCGGGCGATTTCGCGATGTACGCGCGCCTCGCGACCGACTGACGCGACATCTGCAGCTTCACGCCAAACCGCTTGCGGCTTGCCGCTTGCGGCTTGCGGCTTGCGGCTTGCGGCTTGCGGCTTGCGGCTTGCGGCTTGCGGCTTGCGGCTTGCGGCTTGCGGCTTGCGGCTTGCGGCATCGCATGTATGCATACATGCATGCATACATGCGCAAGCCATTGGACGACCCGAGCCGAATTGGCGACAATCGCCGTTCCCTTCCCCGACGATCCACCATGAAAATCGCCGCGCTGTCCGACATCCACGGCAACCTCGCCGCGCTCGACGCGGTGCTCGACGACGTCCGCCGCCGCGGCGCCGACGTGATCGTCAATCTCGGCGACATCCTGTCGGGAGCACTCCATCCGCCCGAAACGGCCGACCGCCTGATCGCGCTCGACCTGCCGACCATCAAGGGCAATCACGAACGGCAACTGCTCGGCGGCGATCGCGAGTCGATGCGACTGTCGGATCGCTGGGCGCACGACACGCTGCGCGCCGACCATCTCGCATGGATCGCCGCGCTGCCCGAGCGCACGACGCTCGACGGCGACGTGTTGATGGTGCACGGCACGCCCGGCAGCGACCTCGCCTATTTCCTCGAAACCGTCACGCCCGACGGCTGCCGCGCGGCGACGCCCGCGGAAATCGTGCAACGCGCGGGCGACGAACCGGCATCGCTGATCCTGTGCGGCCACACGCACATCCCGCGTACGGCCAGACTCGACGACGGCCGGCTGATCGTCAACCCGGGCAGCGTCGGGCTGCAGGCGTACGCGGACGACCTGCCGCACCCGCACCGCATCGAGACGGGGTCGCCGCATGCGCGCTACGCGATGGTGTCGCGCACGGCGGCCGGCTGGAACGTCGAATTTCATGCGGTCGAATACGACTGGCACACGGCGGCCGCCACCGCGGCATCGCGCGGGCGCGACGACTGGACCGTCGCGCTGCGCACCGGCCGGTGCTGACACGCGCTGCCCGCCACCTGCTGTTACTTCATTCACAGGAAAACCGCGCCACCATGCCCGTTCCGTCGCAACTGCTCTTCCTGCCCGGTGCATCGGGCAGCACCGCCTTCTGGCAACCGCTCGCCGGCAGCCTGACGCACCCGGCCGAGCGCCGGATCGTCGGCTATCCGGGTTTCGGCGACACGCCGCGCGATCCGGCCGTCGACGACTTCGACAGCCTCGTGCGTCATGTCCTGGAAACGATCGACCGGCCGACCGCCGTGATCGCGCAATCGATGGGCGGCGTGATCGCGATGCGCGCGGCGCTCGACAAGCCCGGCCTGGTCACGCACCTCGTACTGACGGTCACGTCCGGCGGGCTCGACATGGAAGGGCTCGGCGCGCAGGACTGGCGGGCCGGGTTCGCGCAAGCCAACCCGCAACTGCCCGACTGGTTCCTGACGTTCCGTGCCGACCTGTCGCGGGAAATCGGCCGCATCGCGCAACCGACACTGCTGCTGTGGGGCGACGACGATCCGCTCAGCCCCGTCGCGGCCGGCCGGCGCCTGCTCGAACGGCTGCCCGACGCGCAGCTGCATGTCGTGCCGGGCGGCCGGCACGATCTCGCGGCCGTGCATGCGGCGACGCTCGCGCCGCTCGTCGACGCGCATTTGCGGCGCGTGTGATGTCGCGCGCTTCGGCGTCGGCTTCGGCTTCGGCGTCGGCTTCGGCGTCGGCTTCGGCGTCGGCTTCGGCTTCGGCTTCGGCTTCGGCGTCAGTTTCCGCTACGGCTTCGGCACGAACCTGAAACCCCGCGGCTCACGCGCCGCCCCCATCACCCCGCATTGCGCAGCGTGAGTCGCGCCTCCAGCCCGCCGCCGTCCGCCCGGTTGTTCAGCGTGAGCGTGCCGCCCATCGCAAGCGCGAGTTGCCGCGCGATCGCGAGGCCGAGCCCTGTGCCGCCCGTCTCCCGGTTGCGCGACGTCTCCACGCGCCGGAACGGCTCGAACACCGCGTCGAGCTGATCGTCCGGAATGCCGGGCCCGCGGTCGAGCACGGCGATCACCGCGCCGCCGTCCGGCGCGGCGTGCACGTCGATCTCTGCCGCGCCCGCGAACTTCAGCGCGTTGTCGACGAGGTTGCCGACGATGCGGCGCAGCGCCTTCGGCCGCGTGACGAGCGCGAGCGGCGCGCGGCTGTGCAACGCGACGTCCTGCCCCGCATCCGTGTAATCGCACACGATGCTGTCGAGCAGCGCATCGAGATCGATGCGGCGCGCGGCCTCCTCGGTGCCGTGCAGCGTCCGCGCATACGCCACGCCCTCCTTCACCAGATGCTCCATCTCGAGCAGGTCCTGGCGCAGCTTCGCGCCCTGCGTGTCGTCGTCCATCACGTCGACCCGCAAGCGCATTCGCGTGATCGGCGTCTGCAGGTCGTGCGAGATCGACGCGAGGATCTGCATGCGCTCGGCCATGTACTGCGCGATGCGGTCCTGCATCGCGTTGAACGCCCGGGCGGCGCGCGCGACTTCCGACGGCCCGTCCTCGTTCAGCCGCTCGCCCTTCAGGTCGGGGCCGAGCGCATCGGCGGCCTGCGCGAGCTGCTTGAGCGGCCGCGTCGCGAGCCGCACCGCGAGCCAGCAGCACGCGGCCAGCACCGCGAGCTGCAGCAGGAGCACGACCGGCAGCCAGCCCGACAGCGGCACCGTCGACATCGGATGGATGTCGATCGTGAGCGGCGACCCGTCGGTCAGGCGCAGATGCACCTGCAGATGTTCGCGGTCGCCGGGGATCGCGTTCGCGGTCAGTGGATAGTCGCCGCCGATGCCGTCGGAAATCGACCGCTCGACGCGCGCCGACAGCCGCGCTTCCGGCGGCGTGCCGGTCTCGCCGGGCCCGAGGATGAACGCATAGCTGCGCCGCGCGAGGCGTGGCAGCCAGGCGGCCCGCTCGGCCGGCGGCAGGTGGTCGAGCAGCGCGACCGAGCTGGCGACCTCGCGCTCGATGTAGCCCATCATCAGGTTGGTGGTCGCCTGGTCGCGCTCGGTCACCGTGAGCCAGAACGACAGCGTCTGCGCGAGCGCGAGGCCCACGCACAGGATCAGCGCGAGCCGCGCGAACAGCGAGCGCGGCCAATGCCACATCGTCAACGTGCGCGCGCTCATGGCGTACCGTCGACGGCGGTCACGGCCGACGAGAACACATAGCCCTCGTTGCGCAGCGTCTTGATGTAGCGCGGCTCGCGTGCGCCGTCGCGCAGGCGCTGGCGCAGCCGGCTCACGAGCAGGTCGATCGACCGGTCGAACGGGTCGGACTGCCGCCCCTGCGTGAGATTGAGCAACTGGTCGCGCGTCAGCACGCGCTGCGGGTTGTCGAGGAACACGCGCAAGAGCCGGTATTCGGCGCCGCTCAGCGCGACCAGCGTGCCGTCGGTATCGAGCAGGTGGCGTCCGGTCGTGTCGAGACGCCATTCGCCGAACGCGAGCATCGCGGCCGTTTCCGTCACCTGCATGCCGGGCGGCAGCATGCGTGCGCGCCGCAGCACCGAGCGGATCCGCGCGAGCAGTTCGCGCACCGCGAACGGCTTGGCGAGGTAGTCGTCGGCGCCCATCTCGAGGCCGATGATGCGGTCGGTTTCCTCGCCGCGTGCGGTCAGCATCAGCACGGGCACCGTCCGGAACTTGCCCGCGCGCAGGTCGCGGCACAGCGTGAGGCCGTCCTCGCCCGGCATCATCAGGTCGAGCACGATCAGGTCGGGCGCGCCGTCGTCCAGCACGTTGCGCATCTCGCGGCCGTTCGCGGCCAGCGATACGCGCATGCCGTTCTTCTCCAGATAATCCGCGATCAGTTCGCGGATCGCGCGATCGTCGTCGACGATCAGCACGTGGTCGATCTTGTCCATGGGTCGTTTCGGTATCGAGGTATCGATGATTCGATGAGTCGAGGCAGGCGATGTCCGCTTTTATACCGCACGGCGGGCACGCGTTTGTATCCCAATGTATCGCGCCGCCGTGACGACACACAACATTGCACACGCGCGGCTTGCCGGACACATCGCAGATACGTCGGCGCCGCCTAATGGGGCCTGTCGAAACCCGTCCGGCCGCCGCCTCCGAGCGGCGGCCTCCCGCTCAGGAGAACGCCATGCTGCCCCGACTCAAGACCGCCGCCCTCGTCATCGCCCTCGCCGCCACGGCCGGGCTCGCCGCGTTCGCCGGCACCCGCGACGAGGCGAGCATGCCGGCCTCGCAGGCCGGGACGGCGGCACCCGTTTTCACGGGCATCGACCGCTGGCACAACAGCGCGCCGCTGACGCTCGGCCAGTTGCGCGGCAAGGTCGTGCTCGTCGATTTCTGGACGTACTCGTGCATCAACTGCATTCATACGATTCCGTACGTGAAGGAGTGGGACCGCAAGTATCGCGACCAGGGGCTCGTGGTGGTCGGCGTGCATACGCCCGAGTATCCGTTCGAGCGCGACGCGGGCAACGTCGCCGATGCGATCAGGCGCTTCGGCATCCGCTATCCGGTCGCGCAGGACAACCGCTACGACACGTGGCGCGCGTACGGCAACCAGTACTGGCCCGCGCTCTACCTGATCGACGCGAGCGGAAAGGTCGTCTATACGCGCTATGGCGAAGGCGCGTACGACAAGACCGAGGCCGCGATTCGCGATGCGCTCGCGCAGGCGGGAGAAGGCACGAAGGGCGCGACGCGCACGCAATGACGGGCGCCGGTGCGCGGGCGTGGCACTCGCCCGAGCGCGCCGCCGGGGTCACGGCGTGCACGCCGCTTGCGCGTCACGCGCGTCATTCGCGTCACTCGCGTTTCGCGTCGGCCGCCGCGAGCATCGCCTCGCCGATCGCGAGGTTGCCCTCCGCGACCAGCGCTTCGCCCGCGCCGCGGATATCGGCTTCGTCCTTGTTCTGCCCGAGCTTGCGATTGCCGACGAGCCGCGTGATCTCGATCTGCAGCCCGACGATCGACTCCAGCATCCTGTCGATGTAGTCCTTCGGCGCGTCGCCCATCTTCCACGGCACCGGCTGCGACGCCTCGTGCGTGCGCGTCAGCCGCGCGACCACGCCGCGCACGAACTTCTCGTCGTCGCGCACCGTGATGCGGCCGTGCGCGTGCACGACCACGTAGTTCCAGGTCGGCACCTGCCGGTGCGCCACGTGCTTGCTCGGATACCAGGTCGGCGAGATGTAGGCGTCGCCCGCACGGAAGATCGCGAGCACCTCGTCGCCGTTCGCGACGTCCTGCCAGACCGGATTCGCGCGCGAGACGTGGGCATGCAGCTCGCCGAGCCCGCCGTCGTCGGGCAGCAGTTCGAACGGAATGTGGTTCGCGTCGAGCCCGTTCCTGCCGTGCGTGATCAGGCTGCCGAACGGATGCCGCACGATCAGCTCGCGCATCGCGTCGGGGTCGGGCTCGTTGAATTCGTCGGGGACGTACATGTCGGCTCCACGGTCATGCGGGGTTGGAAATGGCGCGGGCGCGAGCCCGTCACCCGCCGATTGTGACTTCAAACTGGTTTATGCTGTAGAGCCGGTTTGGAACAATTTCAGCAGACCAGAATCATGGCAAGAACGACCCGGATCGTCGAAATCCCGTCGCTCGGCGCGCTCGACCGTGCGGCCGGCGACCTGAGCCGCCAGCTCGCGCAGGCGCTGCGCGAAGCCGTGCGTCGCGGCGACGTCCGGCCGGGCGATGCGCTCCCGTCCACGCGGCTGCTCGCCACGTCGCTGCAGGTTGCCCGCGGCACCGTCGTCGATGCGTATGCGCAGCTCATCGCCGAAGGCTTTCTCGAATCGCGCGGCGGCGCGGGCACGCGGGTCGCGAACGCGCTCGCGGAACCGTCGCCCGGCCCCGAACCCGCGCCGCCTGCGCCACGACGGCGCGCGGCCCACGCCGGGCTGCCCGAGCCGGCCGCCGCCTTCGCGCGAATCGCCCGCGAATTCCGCCCGCTGCCGGCGATGCCGTTCGCGATCTCGGTACCGATCGGCCTCACCGCACCCGACGACATCTGGCGCCGGCTCGGCAACCGCCTGCGCGCGCGCGGCGCCGGTGCGCCGTCCGGCTATGCCGATCCGCAAGGCGCGCTGCCGCTGCGCGAAGCGATCGCCGACTACGTGCGCCGTTCGCGCTCGGTGCGCTGCGAGGCCGGCCAGGTCGTGATCACGAGCGGCACGCAGCAGGGGCTGCATCTCGCGAGCCAGCTGCTGCTCGGCGCGGGCGACCGCGCATGGGTCGAGAACCCGGCCTATCGCGGCATCACCGCGCTGCTCGAGAGCACCGGGCGACACGACGCGATGGTGCGCGTGCCGGTCGACGCCGACGGTCTCGACGTCGACGCCGGCATCCGCCTCGCACCCGATGCGCGCGCCGCGTTCGTCACGCCGTCGCACCAGTATCCGCTCGGCATGCCGCTCAGCATGGCGCGGCGCAATGCGCTGCTCGCGTGGGCGCGTGCACGGCACGCATGGGTGGTCGAGGACGACTACGACAGCGAGCTGCGCTACGAAGGTTATCCATTCCCGTCGCTGCAGGGTCTCGACCCCGATCGCGTGATCTACCTCGGCACGTTCAGCAAGATCCTGTTTCCGTCGCTGCGGCTCGGCTACGTGATCGCCCCCCACGATCTCGTGCCCGCGTTCTGCGGCGCGCGCGCACTGATGGATCGCCATGTGCCGACCGCCGACCAGCACGTGCTGGCCGCGTTCATCGCGGAAGGCCATCTCGACCGCCACATCCGCCGCGTGCGCGGCGTGTATGCGGAGCAGCGCGCGCTGCTGATCGACACGCTCGGTGCGCGGCTGCCGCGCGAACGCGCGTGGGTGCAGCCGGGCGATCAGGGGATGCACGTCGTGCTGTGGCTCGCAAGCGGCATCGACGATCTCGACGTGGTCGAGCGCGCCGCGCAAGCCGGCGTCGCGGTGCGCGCGGTGTCGCCGATGTTCGCGCCGGGCACGGCCCGCCCGGGGCTCGTGCTGGGCTTCGGCGGGTTCGGCCGCGCGCAGATGGAAGCGGCCGCGCAACGGCTCGCGGACGTCGTATCGTCAGCGGAATCGCGGCGGCGGGTGCCGCAAAAGGTTGTCGATGGGCAACAAACGTAATCGTCTGTAAATCCTGCAAGCAAACGGCCGTTTCAGCGGGCGTCGCACGTGGGTCGTTTGCTAGGATCGCGCCTCCTCCATCCGCGCTCCTGCCGCCTTGAACCGCTTCGTGCCGCTTCTTCGAGACGCGTGGCTCCGTTGCCGCGCCCGCGTCGCACCGCTGGCCGCCGCCAGCCGCGCGCGCATCCGCGCGCTGTGCGCCGGCGCATGGCATCGCCTGCGCCATCCGACGCGCCGCGGCGTCGCGCTGACGCTCGCCGCGATACCGATGGTCGGCCTGCTGGTGCTGCTCGCGTTCGTGCCGTTCACGCCGAGCATCGGCGACATCCGCAAGGCCCGCATCGACCGCCCCGCGCGCGTGCTGTCGGCCGACGGCCAGGTCATCGCCGAATTCCGGCCCGTCAACCGCGAATGGGTGCCGCTCAAGCAGATCTCGCCGCACATGGTCGACGCGCTGATCGCGACCGAGGATCACCGCTTCTACGCGCATCACGGCATCGACTGGCGCCGCACGCTCGCGGCCGGGCTGCATACGTTCTCGGGCAGCCGCCAGGGCGGCTCGACGATCACGCAGCAACTCGCGCGCAACCTGTACCCGGACGAAGTCGGCCGCGCACCGACGCTCACGCGCAAGGTGAAGGAGCTGATCACCGCGTTCAAGATCGAGACGGTGTACAGCAAGGACGAGATTCTCGAGACCTACCTGAACACCGTGCCGTTCCTGTACAACGCGTACGGCGTCGAGATGGCCGCGCGTACCTACTTCGGCAAATCGGCCGACCAGCTCGACATCGTCGAAAGCGCGACGCTCGTCGGGATGCTGAAGGGCAACAGCTACTACAACCCGGTGCTGAATCCGGAACGCGCGGTCCAGCGCCGCAACATCGTGCTCGCGCGGATGGCGGCGATGGGCATGCTGTCGCCGCGGCAGCTCGAGCAATTGCAGCGCCGGCCGCTGCGCGTCGACTTCGAGCCGCAGACCGCTCAGCCGGGCCCGGCTCCGCACTTCGCGGTGCAGCTGCGCAAGTGGCTGATCGCCTGGGCCGACCGCAACAACTACGACCTCTACTCGGACGGCCTCGTCGTGCGCACGACGCTCGATGCGCAACTGCAGGACATGGCGACGCAAGCGCTGACGCAGCAAACCGATCGCCTGCAGGCAGTCGCGGACAGCGCATGGCGCGGCCCGTCCGGCTGCGGGCTGCGCAACGACCTGTTCCGCGGCTTCATCCGGCAGACGCCCGACTATCGCGACGCGCGCGCCGCAGGGCTCACCGATGTCGCCGCGCTGAAGCAGCTCGGCGCGAATCGCGCGTTCATGCATGCGTTGTGCGAACGCAAGACGCAGGTGCAGGCCGGCTTCGTCGCGATCGACCCGCGCAACGGCGCGATTCGCGCATGGGTCGGCAGCCCCGACTTCGGCAGCGAGCCGTTCGATCACGTGGTGCAGGCGCGGCGCCAGCCGGGTTCGACGTTCAAGCCGTTCGTCTATGGCGCCGCGTTCGCGGACGGCATGCGGCCGGGTGACACGTTCGTCGATCGCCCCGTCGCGATCCCGATCGGCACGCACGCGGTATGGCGTCCGACCGATGCCGAGCCGCCGACCGACGCACCGATGACGCTGCGCGACGCGCTCGCGCTGTCGCGCAACCGCATCACCGCGCAGGTGATGCAGCGCGAAGGCGCGGCCAGGGTCGCGCAGCTCGCGCGCGCGATGGGCGTGCGCGAAAGCCCGCTCGACGCGGTGCCGTCGCTCGCGCTCGGCACGAGCCCCGTCACGCTGAAGGAAATGGTGTCCGCCTACGGGACGATCGCGAATCGGGGCGTATACGTCGCGCCGCAGATGATCACGCGCATCGAGGATCGCGACGGCAAGGTGCTCGCCGCATTCAACAGCGCACCGCCCGAACGCGCGTTGCCGGTGGCCGCCGCGCAGACGCTGGTCGACGTGATGCGCGGCGTCGTCGATTACGGAACCGGCGAGGACATCCGTTCGCGCTACGGAATCCGCATCGACGTCGCGGGCAAGACCGGCACGACGCAGGACAACACGGACGGCTGGTTCATCCTGATGCATCCGCAACTGGTGGCCGGTGCGTGGGTCGGCTTCGACGACGGCAACGTGACGCTGCGCAGCGACTACTGGGGCGCGGGCGCGCACAGCGCGTTGCCGATCGTCGGGGCGTTCTACGATGCGGCACTGCGTACGCGCGCGATCGATCCGCGTGCGCAGTTCTCGCCCGACTTCCGGCCGCGCAGCGCACCGGCGCCGGCGCCGAAGCGGCGTCCACACCCCGGCCTGTTCGACTGGCTGAGGTTCTTCCGCTGATCGTCGTGCCGGCACGCCACGCCGGCATGCACGACAGCGGCCCCGGCTAGCGCCGCGTCGTCGTCGCGTGCCCGTCCGCGTACAGCCATACCGGCACGCCGTCGTCACGCAACGCGGCGACCGGTTCGCCCATGCTCCAGTTCTGCGCGACCTCGGCACGACGGACGTACCACGGCATCAACGTCGTGTGCCCGGCAGCGGCATCGGGATCGTCGTCGAACAGCGCATCGTCGCCGATCCGCGTGTAACGCGCCGGATGCAGCACGGTGCCGTCCGCGCGAAACACCGTCGCCCGCACGTCGTCACCGCCCTCGTCCTGCACGCAGGCCAGCCAGCCGTGATCGGCACCCCAGAACAGGCCGGCCACGTCGTCGTAGCGCCCCTGCACGACCGTCGCGCCCTTCTCGAGATCGCAGATCGCAACCTTCACCGGCTCGCCCGGCAGCACGCCGATCGCGTACCGCGTGAACAGTTCGCCCGGCACGGCTTCGTCATCGGGCAACCACGGCAGCGCCCCCATGTTGACGAAATCGAACGGCGTCAGCACGTGGCCCTGCCCGTCGACGATCGCGCAACGCCCGTCGTCGCGCCGCACGACATGGCGGATCGCACCAAGCTCGGACAGCATGTCCGTCCGTTCGTCGTCGGTCAGCGTGGCGATTTCCGCGTAAAACGGCTCGACGACGACCCGGCCTTTCGCATCGACCAGGCCCACATGGCCGTTGCGTCGCGCGAGGAAGGCGCCGCATTCGGACGACCATTCGAGCGCGGCCCACTCGGGCGGCGCGCGCCATTGCCCGTCGCGCCCGATCAGCCCCCACTGCTCGCCTTCGGATACCGCCGCGACGGCGCCGTTCACGAATTCATGTGCATCGTCGAAGCATGGCGGAATCACCCACGCGCCGTGCGTGTCGACGAAGCCCCAGCGGCCGTCCAGGCTCGCGGACGCAACCCCGCCGGTGAATTCGCCGAAATCGTCGAGCGACGGTTCGAGCACCCACGTGCCATCCGTGCCCACGAGCCCGAACCGCTCGCCGACGCGCACGCACGCGACGTCGCCGCTGAAATCCCACACCGCGTCGAACGCCGGTTCGCGCACGATCCGCATCTCGTCGCCATCGCCGTCGACGTCGCCATCGGCGAACAGCAGGCCGACCTTCCCGTCGCGCGCGGCCCACAGCAACCGGCGATCGCGCGCGCCGCTCGTCCACAGGTTCGTCCACTCTGGCGGCACGATCACGTGCCACGCGTCGTCGACTTCCCGCCGCACGCCCCACAGGCCGTTGCGCGCGCGAAAGCTGAACGTGCCGTAGCCGAGCCAGTTGCCGTGCACTTCGCCGGCGTCGAACATCTCGGCAAACGCCACGCCGCGCGGCGGCTCCTGTCGCTGGAAATAGTAATGCGACACGCCGCCGAACCCGAAGCCCCACGCCCAGTCGCGCCAGTCGGCGGGCGTATCGATCTCGAGCACGTCGCGCACGCCGCGCACGTCGCGGAAATCCATGCAGTTCGCGACCCGCCACCACAGGCGCGTGCAGTTGTCGCGTTCCTCGCGGATGAATTCGTCCGGATCGCCGCCGTCGAGCCATGACAGTTCGTCGAGATTCGCGGACAGCCGCGGTGCGCCATGCGCATCGCCGAACGCATCGATCGACTCGCCGAGGTGACGCACGAGCGCATCGAACTGGTGCGCGAGCGCCGGATCGTCGCCGGGCAGCGGATACGCGACGACGAACGACGCGAGCCGGCTGAGTCGCGCATGCGCCGCGCGCGCATCGCTGGCGAGGTTCGGCGTGCCGGCGTCGCCGAACACGCGCTGATCCGTTATCGCGTCGCTCGCGCCGCCGTCGGCGAGCAGCACGCGCCACAGCAGCGGAAAGTGATTGTTGGATTCCGCGAACTCGATCGTTCGCGCGTCGTCGCCGTCACCGGCCTGGAGATAAAGCCATGATCGATTGCCCATCGGAAGGGTCGCCCTCGTCGTCGTGTCGTCGTGTCGTCGTGTCGTCGTGTATCGCGGGACGTCGGCGCGCACGCCGTCAGCGTGCCGCGGCCGGCGGCGCATCACCGCGGCGCGCGACCCGATACAGCTCGATGCCGTCGACCTGGAAGCCCTGCACCCTGCGCAGCAGGACGCCCGTGGTCGAATGCTTCGTGGTGAAGCTGTTGCCCGTGATCGACGTGACCTGATACGGCGAGCCGATCGGCATCTTGATCAGTTCGCCGCCCGGCACCTCGAGCACACAGGCGCCCGGCGGCGCCTTGTCAGGGCCGTCGGTTTCCAGCTCGGCTTCCTGCGTCGGTGCCGTTTCGGCACTCCACTGGCCGGCGTCGCGCCCGCGCAGCACGATCTTGCCGCCCACTTTCTCGACGCGCAGCGTCGCCGGCTTGCCGGCGGCCGGCGCGTAATCGCCGAGCAGCCCGTCGCAGGCACTGCCGGCTCGCGCGGACATCGAGACGAACAACATCAGACAGAAAACAGGAATGCGCACGGCGGCCCTCTCAGGATTCGAATTATTGTCGGAATGCCGGCGCGGGCGCGCACGGCGGCAGCGGCACGACCGGGTGCCGCCGTGCGCCAATATAGCGAACGCGACCGACGTACGCCAGCCCGCAAGGCTGGCAGGTCGCGCCAGGCGATGCGAAGCCATGGCGGGATGCGTGCGCGGCATCGCGCCTGAACGATGCGCCGCCTTAGTCCACCTGGACGAAGCGGCGCGGCCCCGCACCGCGCACCATCGCCGTCATCGTCCATCGATGCCGGAGGCCGCATGACCACAAGCGCTGTCGAGATCGCGAACCTGCTGTACCGCTACGCGGCGTTGCTCGACGCGGGCGACCTGCCGGGCATGGCGGCGCTGTTCCGGCACGCGCGGATCAAGGTCGCGGAAGATGCGCCGACGATCGGCGCCGATGAATTGCTCGCGCTGTTCGACGCGCGCGTGAAACGCTACCCGTGCGGCACGCCGCGCACGAAGCATGTGATCACGAATCCGGTCATCGAGATCGACGAAACCGCGCATCGCGCGACGGCTCGCTCGTACTACACGGTGCTGCAGGCCACCGAAGGCTTTCCGCTGCAGCCGATCGCGGCGGGCCGCTATCACGACGCGTTCGAGCGCGTCGACGGCGCGTGGCGTTTCGCGTTTCGCGACTACACGCTGTTCGATCTCGCGGGCGACCTGCGTTTCCACCTGAACGAAGTACCGGCCGGCTGACGCGCCGGCCGGCCGATATGGCAGGCAATGCGCTCAACCGGCCGCGAGCGTCGCGGCCAGCGTGTCGAACTCCGGCGCCCACGCCGCACGCCACGCGGCCTTCGTCGCATCGTCGACCCACGCGCCGTCGATCCCGTTCAGCATGAATTGCTTGAGATCGGCGAGCGTAAAGCCGAAATGGCTGAACATCAGCTCCCACGCCTCGGACGGGTTGACCTTGTGCAGCGTCGGATCGTCGGTGTTCGGGTGGATCTTCAGCCCGAGGCCCGGCATCTTGCGCATCGGATGCCGTTCCGCCCATTGCTCCGGCGGCAGCGTGCGCAGGTAGTACGAATTCGTCGGCACGACGGTGAAGACGATCCCGCGTTCCGCGTAGCGCGCGCACAGCTCGGGGTTATCGACGATCGTATAGCCGTGATCGACGCGATCCACCTGCAGCAGATCCACGGCCGTCTCGACGTTGCGCCACGGCATCCCGAACTCGCCCGCATGCGCGGTCGTGCGGAAGCCGGCCGCGCGCGCATTGCGGTAAGCCTTCCAGAACAGCTCCGGCGGCCGGTCGTTCTCGCGATAGTCGATCCCGAGCCCCGCCACTTCGTCCGCGCGATTCGCCTTCATCCATTCGACGATCGCCACGGCCTCGTCCGGATCCTGCTCGCGGTCGATGCTCGGGATCAGGCGCGCGCCGATTCCGAAATCGCGCGCGGCGTCGCGGATCGCCGTCACGATCGCGGCCTGCGCGTCCGCATACGCGATCCCCGACACCCGCACCGTGCCCGTCGGATTCCAGAAGCATTCCGCATGCCGCACGTTATGCGCGGCCGCATCCTCCAGATACTCGTAAGCGATGCGCCGAAGGTCGTCGGGTCGTGTGAGCAGATACTTGTCGAGCGCGCGCAGCACGTGCAGCACGCCGACCGGCTTCTCGCCGCGCGCATAGAACGCGTCGATCTCCGCGCGCTCGATCGGCGCGCCGCTGCGTTCCGCGAGCGCGACGAACGTGTCGTGCCGCACCGCGCCGAGCAGGTGGCAATGCAGCTCGACCTTCGGCAGCGCGTGGAAGAAGGCCCGATGGGCCGGCGTGATCTCGATGCCCGTGCGCGCGGCCGGGACGTTACCTGGTGTTGCCTTCATTGCAGTCTCGTTTTGGGTAGTGCCGATACGTCGCGAAAGCCGTCTCTCAGTGCGGCTTCACGACGGTCCAGACGTAATAGCCGAGCGGCAGCGCGAGCACGACGAGCCCCCACGACACGTCGCGCCGGCGGCCGGCCAGCAGCTTGACGAGCACGTAGCACAGCAGCCCGCCCGCGATGCCGGTGCCGAAACTGTTCGACATCAGCGTGAGCAGCACCATCGACATCACGGGCAGCGCATCGGTGAAGTCGTCGAAATGCGTATGGCGGATCGTTGCGAACATCGACAGCCCGATCAGGATCAGCGCCGGCGCGGTCGCCTCTTTCGGGATCGCGAGCGCGACCGGCACGAACAGCAGCATCGCGGCGAACAGCACGGCCGCGGCCAGCGACGACAGCCCGCTGCGGCCGCCGGCCTCGACGCCTGCCGCCGATTCGATCAGCGCGGTCAGCGCGGGAATGCCGAACACGGGCCCGATCGTCGCCGCGAGCGAATCGACGAGGAACGGCCGGTTGATGTTCGGCAGGTTGCCCTGTTCGTCGAGCAGGTTCGCCTTCGCGCCGACCGCGAGCGCGGTGCCGAGCGTCGAGAAGAATTCGGCCGCGAAGAACGCGAACAGGTACGGCGCGGCCGCGAGGCTCAACGCGCTGCCGATGTCGAGCTTGAACGCGATCGGCGCGATGCTGTGCGGCAGCGACACGAACGACGCGGGCAGATGCGTGACGCCGAGCGGCACGCCCGCCGCTGCCGCGACGAGGATCGCGATCAGGATCGCGCCGGGCACCTTGCGTGCCTGCAGCACGATCGCGACCGCCAGGCCGATCAGCGCGACGAGCGCACCAGGCCGCGAGAAATCGCCGAGCGCGAACGCGTTGGTCTTCGCGTTCGCGACGACCATCCCCGCATTGCGCAACCCGAGCATCGTCACGAACAGCCCGATCGACGCGCCGAGCCCGAGCTTGATCTGCACCGGTATCAGCTTCATCACGACGCCGCGCGCACCGAGAATCGTCAGCAGGAAGAACAGGATGCCCGACACGCACGCGATGCCGAGGCCCGTCTGCCAGCCCACATGCTCCGTCGTCGCGAGCGTCACTCCGATGATCACCGAGCCGCCGATGCCGGGGCCGACCAGGAACGGCAGGTTCGCGTAGAGCCCCATCAGCGTCGTGAACAGCACGAACACGACGATCGTCGCGGTCGTCGCCGCGCCGCGCTCCATGCCGCCCGTCGCGAGCAGCGACGGGATCACGACGAGCAGGTACGCGGCCGCGAGAAACGACGTGACGCCCGCGATCGTCTCGGTGCGCACGCTCGTGCCGCGCGCGGCGAGCGCGAAGCGGCGTTCGAGCCAGTTGGCCGGCGCGCGCGCCGGCATCGTGTCAGTCGCTGACATGGTGGTTCTCCTGTGATTCCGAATATTGTCCTGTGTCGATGCACGCAGCGCGGTCTTATACTGCCGCGTACCGCACCCCGACCGTTATTGCCCGATGTCGTCCGACCGCTCGTCGCTGCTGCCCGCGCTCACGCTGCGGCAGGTTCAGCACTTCGTCGTGCTCGCCCACGCACGCAGCTTCACGCAGGCCGCGCAGGCGCTGTCGCTCACGCAGCCCGCGCTCACCGCGTCGATCCGCCAGATCGAGTTCCTGCTCGGCGGGCGCCTGTTCGCGCGTTCCGCGCACCGGCTCACGCTCACCACCGCGGGCGAAGCCGTGCTGCCGCTCGCCGAACGCCTGCTCAACCAGGCACGCGGCACCTTCGACGACATGACGCGGCTCATCGGCGAACGCATCCAGACCGTGCGCATCGCGTTCATCCCGTCGGTCGCCGGCCGCCTGCTGCCCGCGCTCAACGCACTGCGCGACGCCCACCCGACGCTGCGCTTCACGCTCACCGACCTGCCCAACAGCGCACTCGTCGAAGCCGTGCGCGACAGCGTCGCGGATCTCGGCATCGGCGTACGCGAACCCGACAGCGACGACGGCACGCTGCGCTACCGGCAGCTGTTCGAGGACGAGATCGTGATCGTCGTGCGGCACGACGATCCGCTCGCCCGCGCGAAAAGCGTCACGTGGGCGAAGCTCGTCGATCGCGAGCTCGCGGTGTTCGTGCGCGGCAGCGTCAGCGAATCGCTGCATCGCACCGGCGGCGCCGAGAAGCTGCGCCTGAACGTCACCTACCGGATGGAATACACCGAGCCGCTCTACGCGCTCGCGCGCAACGGCCTCGCGACCGCCGTGCTGCCGAGCCTCTATACGATGCATCTGCACGATCCCGAACTCGTTGCGCTGCGCGTCGACAAGCCGCGCGTCACGCGCGCGATCTCGCTGATCTCGCTCGCCGGCGACGATCGCGGCCCGCACGTGCGTACATGCCGCGAGTGGATTGCGAAGCACATCTGATTGCGTCGGCCGAGTGCGGTTCGCGGTTCGCCGCATGAGCGCCCGCGCTCAGGGCAGCTTCGCGATACGCTCGACGAGCGTCGCATAGAAGCGGTCCGCGTCGACCTCGTTGATCCACGTCGCGTTCGCCGCGCGGCCGCTGCGCCCGTTCCAGTCGACGACGGTCTCGCCGAGCGTCCACTGTCCCGTCGTCTCGACCATCACGTTGACCTTGCGCCCGCCGAACAGCGTCGGATCGACGAGGTAGCCGACCGCGGTCGGGTCGTACATCGGCGCGTCTTCAGCGCCGCGCCGCTTCTTGTTGTACGCGAGTTCGGCATCCATGATGTCCGCGACGATCGCGCCGCAGCGGTTGCCGAGCGCACGGAACGGTGCGACGCGCGCCGGCGTGATCGGCGCCTTCACCGCGACATCGCGCGGCAGCACGACGATCGGCACACCGCTGCCGAACACGACTTCGGCCGCCTGCGGATCGACGTAGATGTTGAACTCGGCGGCCGGCGTGATGTTGCCGCGCTCGAAGAACGCGCCGCCCATCAGCACGATCTCGCGCAGCGCACCGCGAATCTGCGGCGCCTCGACCAGCGCGGTCGCGACGTTCGTCAGCGGGCCGAGCGCGCACAGCGTCACGCTGTTCGGCGCCGCTCGGCTCAGCGTATCGACGAGGTACGACACCGCGTGGCCTGCCGCGAGCGGCGCGCGCGGCTCGTGCAGTTCGACGCCTTCCAGCCCCGTCTTGCCATGCACGTTCGCGGCCGTCACGAGATCGCGCACGAGCGGCCGCGGGCAGCCCGCGTAGACCGGCAGCGTCTTCGTGCGGCCGGCCCAGTCGCGGATGATCCGCGCATTGCGTTCGGTCAGGTCGAGCGGCACGTTGCCCGCGACGGCGGTCAGCGCGCGCACGTCGAGGCGGTCCTGCGCGCCCAGCGCGAACAGGATCGCGATGGCGTCGTCCTGCCCCGGGTCGGTATCGATGATCACCGTGCGGCGCGCGGCGTCGCCGCCGGCGGCGAACGCGCCCGTTTCGGGCAGCAGCGCGGTGCCGGCCAGCGCGGCGGACAGTTTCAGGAAGGTGCGGCGGGGTGCGATCGGATGGGTCATGGTCGGGCGCTCAGAAAACGTGCCGGACGCCGAGCGTCGCCATCATCTGGCGCGTGCCGGTCGAGCGCGCATACGCGAAGATCTGCGCATGGTCCGCGTCGCCGGCCGCCTGCTGCGCGATCACCGTCAGCGCGACGTCGGTGCGTTTCGACAGGTAATAATCGGCCTGCAGGTTCACCTGGTGCCATTTCGGCCGCTTGTCGATCACGTCGTACTTGCCGTTCGTGAACGCATACGCGGCGCCGAGAAAGAGCTGCGGCGTCATCGTGTAGACGACGTTCACGCCGAGGTTCTGCAGGTGCAGGTGCGAATTGTCGAGGTAATCGTAGCGCACGTCGGTAAACATCGCGGCGAACTGCGCGCGGCCGATCGTGTAGAAACCGCCGGTGCCCGCGATCCGCTGCCGGCTGGCGTAAGCCGCGGGCGTCATCGCGCTCTTGCTGAAGATCAGCAGCGGCGACGCGTAGTCGTTCGCGATCGCGCCGTCCTGGTTCGTCGCGCTGTAAGGGTGGTTGTACTGCGCGTAGACCGCGCTCCAGCGCAGCGGGCCCTGCTCGTAGCCGAGCCCGAAGCTGTAGGCGCTGTTGTTCGCGAAACCCGTCGCGTTGCTGAAGCCGTACAGCGCGGTGAATTTCAGGCCGTGGTACACCGGGCTCACGTACTTCACCGAGTTCTGCACGCGGATGTCGTTGTAGCCGTTGTCGTTGTCGCCGATGTTCACGCCGTTGCTCGCGATGATCACCGGCCCGATGTAGTCGTGGATCGCATCGTACTGGCGGCCGAACGTCAGCGAGCCGTAGGTGCGGTCGGCAAGGCCGACGTAGGCCATCCGCCCGAACTCGCGGCCGTTCTGCGCGGCCGTGCCCGTCATCACGTTGAAGCCGTTCTCCAGCTGGAAGATCGCGGACAGCCCCTGCCCGAGATCCTCCTTGCCCTTCAGCCCCCAGCGCGGGTTCTGGTTCGTGCCGGACAGCGCCTGCCAGGCGTTCTTGCCACCCTGGTTGGTCGCGAACCCGACACCGGCCGAGATGAGACCGTACAGCGTGATGCTGCTTTGCGCACAGGCATGGGTCGCGAAGGCGCCGAGCATCGCGAGCGGGGCGAGCTTGTAGAGAGTTTTCATGCGGGTCGTGTGATCGGTGGTGGTCCAGGCGCGGCAGGGTTCCGCGAAACTGGCCTCGACTATACGAACCCGGATCGGATAATAAAAGTTTGCTTTTCTTATGTATCAATAAAACGGATTTATTCTCATCCTGGCATCGCCCGCAGCCGTCAGCCCCGCGAACCGGCGGTCAATCCGCCGTGTCGCCGCCCTTCGGCACCTTCGACCACGCATTGCGCCCCGGCATCGGCGCCCAGGCCGGGCGCGTCTTGCGCGCACTGTCGACCACGACCAGATAACGGCCCGCAATCGGCGTGATGTCGCGGTCGCGACGCAGCACCCACAACGACTTGCCGGCCTCGACACGCGCCTGGTAATCGTCGTCGAGCAGGCCGTGACGATCGAAGAACGTGTTCAGCGACGCGGGAATCCGCACGCAGCCCTTCGAGTGCCGGATGCCGAGCAGCGCTTCGAGCCGGTCGGGATCGGTCGCATGCATCTGGAAGCGCATCGGCGACACACCGCCCTTGCCCCAGCCGCGCTCGCCGTCCACCCAGCCGAAGTCGTAGATGCGCATGTCGCGGCGGCCGTAGCCGCGAATGCCGTTCTCGTTCGTCGTGCCTTCCGCGCGGAAATCCATGTTGTCGGGCGAGTGATGGAACACGCCGAGCGGCGTCACGAAATGGTCGTACTTGCCCGGCAGCCCGGTGCCGACCGGCGAAGCGCCGATCATCAGCCACGCGTTGGCCGGCGTTGCACGGAAGTAGATGAACAGCGCCTGCACGTTCGGCGCGCGGTCGACCATCGCGACGTATTCGCCGGCGAGGTCGCCTAGATCCGCATCGGCGAGCGCCTCCTGGAGCCGCTGGCCGTAGGCGCGCTGCTCGCTTGCGGGCACGTTCAGGCGCCGCGTGACTTCCTGCGTGAAGCGCTTGCGCATGTCGACCGCGCGCGCCGTCGCATTTTTTGCTTCTTCTGCCGATAGCGGCGGATGCCGGCGTGGCGGCGTCGGCGCGGGTGCTTCGGCCTCGCTCGCGGCGGTGGAGGAAGCGGCGGAAGCGGCGGACGCGGGCGCAGCGGCGGACGCGGCTGAGGCGACGTCGGCAGCGGAAGTGCCGGAAGCAGTCGATGCACCCGATGCCGCGCTGGCAGGCTCCGCATGACGCTCGTGTGACGCGGCTGACGCGGGCTGTACGGCCGACGCCCCCGACGACGCATGCGCAGGCGAGCCTCGTTGCGCATGAGACACCGCCGACGCGGGCGGCGCAACTGATGAGGATGACGGAGCAACGGACGACGAAGGGTCGGACGCGGCAAACGCAGGCGGCCCGACAAGCACGGGAACGATCAGGGCAACAGCGAGCGACACATACGCGGCGACTGTGCGGGTACGGCAACGCGACTTCGAAATGGGCCGCGTCAGGCTGAAAGGCATCATACGTTCGAAGCCATCGGCCGATCCGGCCGCCGCATGCTGCAGTTGCGGGCGGCGCATCTTCCGCGCGAGCCATCGACACGTCCGGCGCATCGTGTGCGCCCGGCGCCGACGCCTCTTCGCGGCGGAGCCGTTCGCCGATGCAACGCGTACGGTCCGATGGCGGCTAATGAGTCGTCAGGCCCTTCATTCTACGCGTCCGCGCAGGAATCTTCAGCGATGCAAGCCGCAGTTTTACGGGGATTTGCGCTTCGTCACGCTTTGTTTCAACTCGTTGCCGCACGCATCTTTCGATGCATGGCAATCTCGTTGGTTGCACCTTCGAGTCCGACAAAGGGCGCTGCTTTTTCGCCGTGGTGCGATGGCTTCGCCAAATCGATTCGGAAACCGGATCATTCCCAACAAGCCGTACGCGCCGGCCGCGCAGTGCGATGCCATCGCATGGCACGCATGCAGCACGAACCGTGCGACACGCGTGCACGATCACCGGTCACTTCGAGATGGCTTCGAGCGCGATGCCCTTCGTGCGCGGCCCCATGAGCCCGATCGCGGCCATCACGATCACCATCGCGCCCGCGATGAATGCGAACACGCCGAAGGTGCCGAAGCCCTTCAGCACGGCCGCGATCACGAACGACGAGAAGATCGCCGAGAAGCGGCTCCACGAATAGACGAAGCCGACGGCCCGTGCGCGGATCGACGTCGGGAACAGCTCGGCCTGATATGCGTGGAAGCTGTACGACATGATGTTGCTGGCGAGCGTGAGGCCGATGCCGAGCACGATCAGGAATGCGCCGACCGTCGTCTGGCTGAACAGCAGCCCGCAGACGACGATCGCCGCCGCCATCGCGACGATCACCGACTTGCGCTCGAAGCGGTCGGCGATCACGAGGCCGATCAGCGGGCCGACCGGCGCGGCGAGCGCGATCACGCTCGAATACATCAGGCTCGACGTGATCGTGATGCCCTGCTTGATCAGCAGCGTCGGCACCCAGTTCGCGAAGCCGTAGAAGCCGACCGTCTGGAACACGTTGAAGATCGTCATCATGATCGTGCGGTTGCGATACGGCTGCACCCACATGTCGCGGAAGCTGCCGCGCGGCGGCACGGGTTCGGCGGGCGCCGGCGGCGGCAGCGGCCGTCCGTATTCGGCTTCGACCTTCGCCTCGAGCGCGCGCATGATGCGGTCGGCTTCGTCGACCCGGCCCTGCTGCGCGAGCCAGCGCGGGCTTTCCGGCAATTCGCGGCGAATCCACCACACGAACAGCGCGCCATGCGCGCCGATCAGCACGACCCAGCGCCAGCCATCGAGACCGAACGGTGCGTGCGGCACGAGCAGGTAGGCGAGGAACGCGACCACCGGCACCGCGACGAACCCCACCGCCTGCTCGCATGCGAACGCACGGCCGCGGATCTGCTTCGGCACGAGTTCGGAGATGTACGTGCCGATCGTCACCATCTCGACGCCGAGGCCGAGACCGACGACGAAGCGCCAGAAGTTCAGCCCGGCCGCGGTGTCCTGGAACGCCATCACGACGTTGGCGGCCGTGTACCACAGCAGCGACCACGTGAAGATCGCGCGGCGGCCAAAGCGGTCGGCGAGGAAGCCGCATGCGATCGTGCCGATGAAGAGTCCGGAGAACAGCGCGGCGATGAAGCTCGCGACGCCCGTGGTGCCGAACAGGCCGTGCGTCGTCGCGGAGAGGATGCCGCTTTTCACGAGGCCCGGCGCGACGTAGCCGCTGTACAGCAGGTCGTAGAGTTCGAAGAAGAAGCCGAGACTCAGCAGCACGACGAGCTTCCAGACGGTACGCGTGGGCGGGAGGCGGTCGAGGCGGGCCGAGATGGAGCCGGGGTCGACGGGAGGGGATTGGGCGGGTGCCTGCGAAAGGCTGTCCGTTGAGGCCATCTTGGGCGCGTCTCCTGTTCGTGTCGTGTTGTTGTCCGGCGACCTTCGAGCCGCCGTCGGGCGAATCGCTGCATTGTACCGGCACGTCCGTCCTACGCGAGCGCACCCCGGCCCCGATATCCGGCGCGCGACGACGGGCCGGCTGCACGCCGTACGTCGAACCGATTCGGGTGCCTCATTTTTGCGCTGACCAACGTGTAACTTTCGTAACCGTCTGTCGGGTGCGGCAAACGCGCAGGAACGGCGACCCGGCGACGCATCGCGGCGGCATAGGCCCCACCGTCCGGGCCTGATGCGCCGTTTCGCCCGGCCGCACGCCGCCGGAACCGCCACAAAGGGGGTACGCAATCAGTACAACCACGCGTTCCACACCCCGGTAACATGCTACCGGGCCAACCACCGGCTTCCGAGCACCTTTCGGCGCCCGGCATTGTCGGCAAATCGTAAGCATTCCATGTCCATACAACGACTATCCACGTACGCTCGCCGGATCGCGCTGATCGCGTTGCTGCAGTTCGCGGCGATCGCAACCGCGTCGGCGTTTCCGGAGGCCGCTTCCGCCCCGGGCGCAAGCGGCGTCGGCGCGCCCGTGCCCGCCATCTCGCTGAACGACGCCGTCGCGCAGCTCAAGCAGATGCAGGTCGAGCTCGACCGCATCAAGCAGCAGACGTCGACCGCGTCGAGCAGCAAGGAGCTGGACGCGCTCGACGACTCGGCGCAGGAGCTGAGCACCGACGTCGTGAAACTGCAAAGCGATCTCACGCCGCAACGCGCGCAGATTCAGGCACAGCTCGACGTGCTCGGGCCGCCGCCCGCCGAGGGCGCCGCGCCCGAAACGGCAGCCGTCGCGAAACAACGGGCCACGCTCGACGCGCGCAAGACGCAGCTCGATGCGGCGCTGAAGCAGGCCGCCGACCAGAAGACCAACCTCACGAACCTCGCCGAACAGTTCGCGAAGCTGCATCGCGGCCTGCTGAAGAACCAGCTCGCGTTCCGTTCGGGCGGCATTTTCAGCGCGCAGTTCTGGCTGCCGCTGTTCCATCTGTCGCCGGACGACACCCAGCGGCTCGGAGACTTCAACGAAGAAATCCGCGACATGCTGCGCTCGTCGTGGGTGCCCGGACAAAAGGCGATCACCGCGCTGCTGCTGATTGCCGCGATCGCAGCCTGGCTCGGCGGCCGCCGGCTCCTCGAGCGCGGGCTCGCCTGGTTCTGCGTGAACCGCCTGCCGGCCACCCGCTTGCGCCGCAGCGCGCTGGCGTTGTCCATCGCGCTGTCGACCCTGCTGGCCACCGCCGTTGCCGTTCAGATCCTTTACCTCGCCGTCGCGCGCCGTTACGACCTCACGCCGGGGCTGACCGATCTGTGGGACCAGTTCGCGAAGCTCGCCGCGACCTGCGCACTGATCGCCGGGCTCGGCCGCGCACTGCTCTGCACGAAGCATCCGTCGTGGCGCCTCCCCGCGCTCGCCGATCCCGTCGCGCTCGCGATGAAGCCATTCCCCGGCATCCTGGCCGCGCTGCTGCTCGTGTCCGGCACGCTCGAATCGATCAACCGGATCGTCGACACCAGCCTGTCGGTCACGCTGTTCGGTCGCGGCATCGTGTCGCTCGTCGTCACGCTGACGGTCGGCGCGTCGCTGTTGCGCGCCAACCGTGCGCGCGCCGCGCTCGCGGCGGCAGGCGAGGCACCCGAACAGCGCTCGACGCTCGCCGGGCTGATCCATGCCGGCGTCACGCTCGCGATCGTCGCGTCGTTGATCGCACTCCTGATCGGTTACGTCACGGTCGCGCGCTTCATCACGTACGAACTCGTGTGGTTCGAGATCGTGCTGTGCACGACCTACATCCTGATCCAGCTGACGCGCGACGCGAGCGAAAGCCTGTTCTCGTCGAGCCTGTCGACGGGGCAGCAGATCAAGCACCTGTTCGCGCTCGAGGACCGCCACCTCGACCAGGCGCGCACGGTGCTGTCCGGCTTCGGAACGAGCCTGCTGATGCTGATCGCGGCCATCGCGCTGGTGACGGGCGGCTTCGGCACGACCCCGGGCGACCTGCTCGACAGCGCGGTCGCGATGATCGGCAGCCAGCGGCTGCAGAGCCTGAACATCATGCCCGACCGGATCCTGAACGCGGTAATCGGGTTCGCGATCGGCTTCTACCTGTTGCGCTCGCTGCGACGCTGGCTCGACAGCGAGTTCATGCCCGCGCTCGGCATGGATACCGGGATGCGCGTGTCGCTGATCACGCTGTTCACCAACGTCGGCTATGTACTGCTGGTGCTGATGACGCTCGGGCTGCTCGGCGTGCGGTGGAACAACCTCGCGTGGATCGTCAGCGCGTTGTCGGTGGGTATCGGCTTCGGCCTGCAGGAGATCGTGAAGAACTTCGTGTCCGGGCTGATCCTGCTGACCGAGCGCCCGGTGAAGGTCGGCGACATGGTCAGCATCGCGGGCGTCGAAGGCGACATCCGCCGCATCAACGTCCGCGCGACCGAGATCCAGCTCAGCGACCGCTCGACCGTGATCGTGCCGAACTCGCAGCTGATCTCGCAGAACGTGCGCAACGTGACGATGGGCAACAGCACGCAGGGCGTCGCGACGCTGGTGCTGACGTTCCCGCTGAACACCGATCCCGAGCAGGTGCGCGACCTGCTGCTCGACGCGTACCGCGAGCACCAGGCGATCCTCGAGAAGCCCGCGCCGTCGGTCACGTTCAGCCAGCTCACGCCGGACGGGATCACGCTGAGCGTGACGGGCTACGTGTCGAGCCCGCGGATCGCGAGTTCGACGAAGAGCGACCTGCTGTTCGAGATCCTCAAGCAGTTGCGCGCGGCGGGGATCACGCTGTCGAGCCCGCAGATGCTGGTCGTGCAGAACATGCCGGCGGCGGAGAATTGAACGAAGACGGTCGGTCGCGTACTGCTGCTCTCGTGCCGACCGTCTCCAGTACTACCGAAATGCCCACCGTCCGATGACGCCGGCGCTGGCAAACAGCCGAAGCCGTGCCGCCTCCCACTCAGCCAGCGTTCGCACCCGTTCCTGGCGGGCATCGGAAAGGGCCGCTTGTGCCGACAGCAGTTCCAGAATATCTCCTGCGCCGAACGCGTAACGATTGCGCGCCGACGTCAGCGCCGCTTCTGCGGCAGCCAGCAAGCGTGCAGACGCATCCAGGTTGCCCGCCGTCGTCTCCGCGTCGGCATGGGCCTTCAGCACGTCACGCAGAATCTGCTGCTGCGTATCGAGAAGCTGTACCTGTGCCAGTTCGCTTTGAGCCTGCGCGCCGCGAATCCGATACGTGCGAGAAAAGCCGTCAAAAAACGGAATCGTCAAAGTCAGACCGATGCTCGTCTGCGTCGCCCGCACTGACTGCAGTCCCTGATTCGGGTAACCGTTTCGCGACAGCGTACCGCTTAGATCGAGGGTCGGCATTCCGTCGGATCGCACGGCCGTGACCTTCGCTTGCGCAGCCTTCCATTTGGCCCGCGCTGCCCGGATCTCGGGGTGCGAACCTTCGGCCGTGCGAAGCCAGTCGCTTAGCTGGCGCTCCGCGTCCAGCGCAACCGGTGCGACCGCCTCTTCGACTTCGACCCGCGTGCCGACGGGCAGACCGGTCGCAAAGACCAGTTCGGCGCGGGCCCGAGCCACCTCCCCGCCAGCTCGCCGCGCAGCGAGCAATGCCTTGGCTAACGCCGTTTCCGCCTGCAATACGTCTGCTCGGGATGCTACGCCCAAGGCCAGCCGCTTGCGCGACGCACGCAGCGTCGATTCCGCCAAGGTCGCTGACTCGGTACGCGCTGCAAACGCCGCTTGAGCATTCTGGACATCGAAATAGCTTCCGATGACATCCACGACCGCCTTTTGCATCGCTGCGTCGTGGCCCGCCAACGCTGCCGTCAGCAGTTGTTGCGCCGCCGCGCCGTTTGCAGCTCGCCCGCCAAAATCGAGTAGCCGCCAGTTCAACGTCGCGTTCGACGTTCGACCGACGCCGCGCGTATTCATCGATGGTGCATCGGAATACCGGTTATAAGTCGTCAATTGGCTGATCGCCCCGTTGACGGTGGGGAGCCATGCCGATCTGGCTTCACCCACCGCAGCGGCCTGGATCTTGATCGACGCCCACGCCGCTCGAATACGGGGGTTGTGACATAGCGCAAGATCAACCGCATCACCAAGCGTCAGCGGCTTCGCCGGGCCAGTCGACGAAGCGCATACAACTGCCATGTCATCGCCCGGCAATCGCTGCCCCGCATCCAGCACCGGTAGACGGGTCAGCAACGGATCGGCCAGGGCATCCGGAATCCCGCGTGTTTCGGCATTGCAGGCAATTGAAACCAACATCAGGCCGAAGATCCACGGACACACGCCATCTTTCAAGCTCCTAGCGCTCACGCAAACTCTCCCGCGCATGCTGCAGCACCGGCGACAGCACGTACTCGATCACCCGCCGCGTACCGGTTCTGATCTCGGCACTACCCGACATACCCGGCGACAGTGCGACCTCGCGACCGTCAACCAGCAGCGCCGAACGATCAAGCAGGATCCTGACCGAGTAGACAAGTCCCTTCTTGTCGTCGTCAATCGCATCGCGCGAGACATGACTCACTGTCGCCGACAACGTGCCGTATTTCGTGTACTCGAATGCATCGATCTTCACGCTGGCGGCCTGCCCTTCCTCGACGAAGCCGATATCCCGGTTGTCGACGAACGCTTCCATTTCTACCGCCCCCTCTCGCGGCACGATCTGCATCAGCGGCTGTGCGGCCGGCACCGCCGTCCCGATGGTATGGACGGCAAGCTGCTGGACGGTTCCGTCGATCGGCGCGGTCAGGCGCAGCAGTTCCCCGTGTGCCTCCGCACGCCGCATGTCGCCCGACGACGCGTCCACGATACGCTGCGCATCGTTCAACGCATCCTGGGTAATCCTTCGCGTCTCTGCCACGAGAGCCGCGCGTTGGTGACGAGCATCCGCAAGCTGTCCCGCCGTATCGATGCGCTGCTGCTCGGCCTCGATCCACGCATGCTCCGCAACGTCACGGGTCTCCATCAACTTGGCGTAATCGTCCGCACGACGTGCCGCAAGCGGAGCGGCCTGACCGTACCTGTGTATTTCGCCGTCGAGACGGTCCCGTCGCGCGACGAAATCGCGCCATTGATCCAGCAGGTGCCGCTCGACCTCGCGCCGGCGCTCGGGCGACACGCCCTCCGCCCCCGCCAGTCGGGGCTGTCGCCCCGTGTCGATTGCGTCGATCAACGCCCGCGCACGCTCGGCTTGCAGTACCGCATTCAGCCGGTCGCCGTCCGCCCGTTGACGTTCGGCGTCGATTACGCGCGTATCGAGATCGATCAGCGCGTCGCCAGCCTTCACGACCTGTCCGTCGCGCACGTGCAGCGCTCGCACGCTGGCAACCTCGACCGCCGCCAGCGTCTTGGTCCGGGAGGATGGAATGATCTTGCCGCCGCCGTCGACAACAATGTCGATTTTCCCGAAATACGACCAGACGATCGCCGTCGTTACGAGCAGGATGAGAATGCGCGCGACCCAACGGCCTGCCGGCGAAACAGGTGTCGCCTGGACAGACAGCGCCGCCGGCAGAAACTCGGCCTCGTTCGCATTGAATGTCGGCAGCGTCATCCGATGGCGCCGCTTCCAGCAGTGACGCCAGACATCGCGGTAACGCCCGAACAGTTCACGCCAGGCCCCTGCCTGCTGTCGCATGCTCATATCCGTCCCCCTGCTACGTCGCGACCGCCTTGTTGCAGCGAATACAGGTGTGCGTAGATTCCATTCTTCGTGCGCAGCAGTGTGTCGTGCGTGCCGCTTTCCACGATTTGCCCGCGATCCATCACGAGAATCCGGTCGGCGTCGCGTACCGCCGAGAGCCGATGCGCAATGATCAGCACCGTACGCCGCGCGCAGATGGCCCGCATGTTGGCCTGTATGACGGCTTCCGATTCGTAGTCGAGCGCGCTGGTCGCCTCGTCGAATATCAGGATGCGTGGATCGGTCATCAATGCGCGAGCAATGGCGATGCGCTGCCGCTGGCCGCCCGAGAGCCCTGTGCCATGCTCGCCGACAAGCGTGTCGTAGCCCTCCGGAAGCTCGCAGATGAACTCGTGTGCGCCGGCCAGCCTCGCTGCATCGATCACCGCGTCGATCGATGCAGTGGGTCGAGCCAGCGCGATGTTGTCCCGTACCGAACGATTGAACAGTGTGTTTTCCTGCAGAACGACGCCAATCTGCTGGCGCAGACTCGCCGTATCGATCACTGCAATATCGTGCCCGTCGACCAGCACTCGCCCGCGATCCGGCACGTAGAGCCGCTGTGCGAGCTTGGTCAGCGTGCTTTTGCCCGATCCAGAGCGGCCGACGATTCCGATGACCTCGCCCGCCGCGATCCTGACGGAGATCTGCCGGATGACATCGCTCGCATCCGGCCGGTAGCGAAACGATACCTGGTCGAATTCGATCGCGCCATCGAGACGGGGTACTCGCGTCTTTTTGGCTGCGGTTTCGGGCGCCGTGTTGAGGATATCCCCGAGGCGCCCCATCGAAATCCCTACCTGTTGAAAGTCGTTCCACAGCTGAGCGAGACGCAGTATCGGGCTGGACACCTGTCCGGCCAGCATGTTGAACGCGACGAGCTCGCCGACGGTCAACTTGCCATCGATCACCAACGTGGCGCCCAGCCACATGATCGCCGCGGTCACCAGCTTGCTGATCAACGTCACGCCGCCGCTTGCAATCGTGGCAACGTTGGTCGCCGACAGGCCCGAACTCACATAAGCGGCCAGTTGACGGTCCCATCGGTCCGTCCAGCGCGGTTCGAGTGCCATCGCCTTGACCGTATCGATTCCGCTGATGGTTTCAACGAGGAACGACTGATTTTCGGCGCCCTTATTGAATTTTTCGTTCAGACGCCGCCGAATGATCGGCGTAAACACGACCGACAACAGCACGTAGAGCGGAATCGAAACAACGACGATCAACGTAAGCCACGCGCTGTACCAGAGCATCACCCCAAGGAAAACGAACGAAAACGCGAGGTCCATCACCAGCGTCACGGCGTTGCCGGTTAGGAACGCGCGAATGTTCTCCAGTTCGCGAATACGGGCGACAGAATCGCCGACACGGCGTGCCTGAAACCACGCCAGCGGCAACGCCAACAGATGACAGAAGAGCCGCGCGCCGAGTTCGACGTCGATCTTGCTGCTCGTATGCGCGAAGACCCATGTTCGTATCCCCGAAAGCGCCGCCTCGAACAGCGTCGCGCAAATCAGCCCCACGGCGATCACGTTCAACGTCTTCATCGCGTGATTGACGAGCACCTTGTCCATCACCACCTGGAAGAAGAGCGGCGTGGCGAGTGCAATCAACTGCAACACCAGAGAGATCGCGAGAACTTCTCCCAGCAGCTTTCGGTACGTGACGATTGCCGGAATGAACCAGCTGAAATCGAAGCGCGCCAGGGTACCCGCAATGCTGCTCTTGCTCGTGAAATAGATGAGCTCGCCGGTCCAGATTTCCAGAAGACGCTCGCGGGTCAGCACGATAGGCGCCTCGCCCGGAAATTGAACAAGCGTTCGAGGCGCGCGCGTTCCGTCCCCGGCCTGATACTGCGCGACCACGAAATAGCCGCCTTCGCCTTTCATCCGTGCGACCGCGGGCAAAGGTGCCCGATCCAGTCGTTCGAGGCTCTGTTGAACGGCCCGGGCCGTCATGCCAAGTGAGCGCGCAGCTCGCAGGATGGTTTGAGTATCGAAACGACCGAAGCCGAATTCATGTCGCAACGCGGCTTCGTCGGCTGCGATGCCGTGCAGGCTGGCCATCATCAGAACGACAACGAGACCGGAGTCGACATCCTGCGTCGGAGACGACGCCGTAGGCCGGAGAATGGAACTGTCCATGACGGGAACACAAGGCGGGGAAGGAAATACGATACGGCCGGCAGCAGGCCGTCCGGTCGCACGTAACGTGCAACCGGACGAATCGACCTTCGGGAACCGGAATTAACGCCAGCTCGTCGCCAGCGTCGGCGCAAGCGCGGCCTGATGCTCAGGGGACAGCGTGACCGCCCCCGCAGCCGGCGGCGACCATACCGCCATGGCCTGTACCAGCTTCTCGACATCGGCGTTGACGAGCGTCCGACCGTCGTCCACCCGGATCTGCTCGATCTGATACCGCGAACCCAGATACCAGTCCCTCACCGTCGCGGTATCGCTGGTGCCGAGGATACTGATCTCCAGATCGTTGCCGACGTGACGGAACCACAACTGATCCGCCGATACGCCCACGCCGATGCTGATCACATCGCTGTTGCCGAGCGTTTCATCATCGTCCCGGATCGTGTCGCGGCCGGACCCGCGACCGAATCGATAGGTATCGTTGCCCAGGCCGCCGATCAGGATGTCGTTGCCGGCACCGCCATCCAGCACGTTGTTGCCCCGGTTGCCGATGATCGTATTGTCGAGTGCGTTACCCGTGCCGTCGATGTCCTCGTTCCACAGTTTCAGCGCCTCGGCCGTGTAGATCGCGTAGGCATTCGGTACGTTGGCGGCCGCCCGGAACTCCTGAAGGCTGATGTAGCGCGTCATGTCGCTGACGCGCTGGCGGCCCGAGTCGGCAATATAGAAGCCTTTGAGCTCACCGTCGGCGTCTCCATAAACCGCGCCCGTCACGGTTACGACGTGATTCACGCCGCCGCCATCGAGATAAGCGCTGTCTCCCCAAAGACGCCCGGAGTTCAGCGCCAGTATCACGCCACGGCCACTGCGGATGAGATTCGCGACCGCATGTTCGTCGTATCCGGCAAGCAGATTGTTTGCAATGCCGTAACTCTTGAGCAGTGCCTGTTGCTGAACGTAATTCGATCCGCCTCGCTGGTAGTCCGTTGCGGCAGGGGTGGTGACCGCCCATTGGTTGTCGATTGCGCGGCGGACGACGTCACCCTCGGTCGTCGGCGTACCGGTCTGCGTCAGCAAATTCGCGATCGACGTCAGCGCACATGTTCCCTGGAACGTCGGAACCGCATCGCCTTGCATGTAATCCAGCTCGTTGGCTTTCGGGTAACCGTACACGTGAACGGCCGCGCCATCGACGAGCCCTTTCTCCGGCTTGCCGAAATCCAGCAAGTTAAGGTTCTCGACGTGTTCGCCCAACGTATAGCTGATCTTGCTCTGCACCGTATCGATGCCTTCGCCAGCGAATTCGACGACGCGGTCGCCGACATTGTCGACGTAGTAGGTATCGTTGCCCTTTCCGCCGATCATCGTGTCGGCGCCGGTGACGCCATCGAGGATGTTGTCTGCGCTGTTGCCGACGATCCGGTTATCGAGCGCATTGCCCGTGCCGTTGATGTTGAAGCCCTCGACGAGTCTCAGTTCTTCAATATTGGCGTTGAGAATGTAGTTTGCGCTGCTGATTACCGTGTCGTAACCCTCGTTCGCGTATTCGAGAATCACGTCGTTGACGCTGTTCACGATATAGGTGTCGTTACCCTGGCCACCTTCCATGTGATCTGCACCGGCACCGCCGTCGAGATAGTCGTCGCCCAGACCGCCGAGCAGCGTGTCATTGCCTTCTCCACCGTAGAGATAGTCATCGTCGGTCTCGCCGGGGGCCAGCGTCCTCTTCGCCTCGTTGTCACCGGTGAAGCCCACCAGCAAGTCGTCGCCTGCGCCGCCGTACAGGATGTCGTTCCCGACCTGACCGAACAGTCGGTCGTTGCCATCGCCGCCATAAAGCTTGTCGTGGCCGTCCCCGCCTTGAATTTCATCATCGCCAGCGTCGCCGTGGAGCTGATCATTGCCGAGACCGCCGAGGATCAGGTCGTTTCCGGCCCCGCCGTAGATCGTATCGTCATCGGTTTCCCACGCTGCCAGCGACTGCTTCGCGTCATTGCTGGCCGTAAAGCCGACAAGAATATCGTCGCCGTCGCCACCCCAGATCGTGTCGTTGCCCGCGCCGCCGAAAATCTTGTCGTTACCTGCTTCTCCGGAAAGCGCGTCGTGACCGTTGCCGCCGTTCAGTTCGTCGTCGCCCGCGCCGCCAAAGAGCCGGTCGTCGCCATCGCCGCCGTCGAGGAAATCGTTGTCGTTGCCGCCATCGAGGTAGTCGTTGCCAAGACCTCCGTACAGCGCATCGTTACCGTTGCCGCCATACAGCGTATCGTTGTCGGATTCACCCCACGACAACGTTTGCTTGGCATCGTTGCTGGCAGTGAAACCGATCAGCACGTCATCGCCATCACCGCCCCAGAGCACATCGTCGCCGGCTTCGCCGAAGATGCGATCGTTACCGGCGTCGCCAACAAGCCGGTCGTTGCCTGCATCACCGTGCAGTTCGTCGTTCCCGGCGCCACCGAAGACCGTGTCGTTTCCGTCCCCGCCACTCACGAAGTCCGCGCCGTCACCACCATCCATGTAGTCGTGGCCGACACCGCCCCACATCCGATCGTTGCCTGCGCCGCCGTACATGATGTCGTCATCCGTTTCGCCCCACGCCAGCATTTGCTTGCTGTCGTTCGATGCAGTAAAGCCCATCATGATGTCGTCGCCATCGCCACCGTTCATGATGTCGTTACCGACCTGGCCGAAGAGCTTGTCGTTGCCGATACCGCCGTCGAGCACGTCGTTGCCTGCGCCACCATTGAGTTCGTCGTCGCCGTCCTCGCCGTACAGCCTGTCATCACCGTCATAGCCGAACAGCGTGTCGTTCCCGGTCCCGCCCCACAGATTGTCGTTGCGGCTGCTGCCGCCCATCATGTCGTTGCCGTCGCCCGCGAGGAAATTGACGAGCAGCTTGCTGTCGATCCAGTGGCCATACGCTGCGTAGTAATTCGCATCGAAGGTGTCGTCCCCGTCGGTACCGATGAGATAGCTTCGATTGGAAGGACTGACCTTGATCTGATTGGGGCCGAAAAAGATAAAGTCATTGTTGTTGATCCAATAGACCTTCTCGTTGTCGCGCAGCCATCGATAGTTCGAGAGCGGAACGGCTGGGGCCAGATACATTCGGCCGGGCTGCGATACTTCCAAGGGTTTCCACGGCGCCGCAGCCGGTGCCGATGCATAGCAGTTATTACCGCGTGTGATGACGTCATAGTCGACCGACCGAATCTCGGTGATCCCGGCTTGGGCGGGGGTGTCAGGATTTCCGTGTT
>NZ_LDUL01000053.1:0-14380 GCF_001043615.1 Burkholderia sp. LK4 | reverse complement strand
GGCCGTTGGGCCGTTGGGCCGTTGAGCCGTTGAGCCGTTCAGCCGTTCAGCCGTTCAGCCGTTGAGCGATTCGCAGCGGCGAAGGTAAAGCAAACGAATCGCCCGAGCGGCGCTATTCGTAGCTTTTCCCGGCGAACAGGATGTCCGCCATGCGCCGCCACGGATTGTCGGGCAGATCGTAGTAGCGCAGCCCTTCCTCCGATGCCTCGGCCCAGTCGACCATCGCGTCCAGGTACTCGCCGATCGAGTGGTTTTCCCAGCCGAGCGCGGCGCGCGCATACGGCGACGGCGGCAGGTCGGCCTCGAGCTGCCGCTCCTTGTTCCAGTCGTGGCCGAGCACGCGCAGGAAGTGGATCAGCGAGCGTTCGTCGACCACGCGCTCCAGCGCATCCTGCAGCTTCGCGGCCATCTGACGTTGCAGTTCGTCGTTCATTTTTTTCTCCTGGCGCGCCTCTCAGGTGCGCGCCGCCGCGCATCGCGCGGCCCGGTTCCACGGTTCCTCGGGTCTACATCAGCAATTGCCGCGACAGCACCTCGCGCGCCTGCGTGACGGTTTCGCGTTCGCCCGGCATCGGCGGCGTCAGCGAAAACACCGCATCGGGCAGCGGCGGCAGACGGTATTTCGCGCCGAGCCGCATCATGCCCTCGCCGATCGCCGACGCGCACAGACAGCCCACACCGAGCCCCGCCGCCAGCATCGACTGCAGTCCCGCGACCCCCGACGCGCTGTGCACGAGCCGGTACGGCATATGCCGCTCGTCGAGCGCGCGCACCGCGACCTGATGCATCATGCAGTCGTCCGGCAGCAGCACGAGCGGCAACGGCTCGGGCAGTTGCTCGGCGAGCGCGGGCGACGCGACCCACGACAGCGGCTCACGCCGCAACACCCAGCGCGTATCGGCCGACGCCGGCCGGAACGGTCTGCTCGACAGGTTCATCACCACGCCGAGATCGACCTGCCCCCGCGCATGCGCCGCCTCGATGTCCGCGCTCTTCATCGCGCTGACGTGCAGGCTCAGTTGCGGGTAGCACTCCCGCAGCCGGGCCAGCAGGCCCGCGACTTCGTTCGTCCGGTAGTAATCGGTGATCGCGACGCGCAGTTCGCCCTTGATCGCCTGCCCGCGCACTTCGTCGAACGCGGCCTCGTTCAGCGCGACGATGCGCCGCGCGTGCTGCAGCAGCCGCGAGCCGGCCGGGGTCGGCTCGACGCCCCGCTTGCTGCGCACGAACAGCGGCACGCCGGCGCGCGATTCGAGCTTGCGCACCTGCTCGCTGACCGTCGACTGCGACAGATGCAGCAGCGGCGCGGCGGCCGTCAGGCTGCCGGCATCCGCGACCGCCGCGAAAGTACGCAACTGATCCAGGTCGAAACCGCGCATCGCCCTTCTCCATCCATCGAATAACCCGATGGATGCTACCACCAATTCCCGCTTTTCCGATTCATTGCCACCACCCAGAATGGGGGTCAATCGCCCGCCCCCGGCCGAACCGGCGCTCACGACGCCGCGTCCGGCCTGGATACGGCCCTCGTTTCTTCGGACTGGTTTCCATGACCCACGACACCCTTGCCCCCTGCGGCCCGGCCGGCACGACCGCCGCGGCGACACCGCGCAGCCACCACGGCTGGGCGCTGGTGGTCCTGCTGGTTGGCGCGATTTTGCCGCCGCTCGACTACTTCATTGTGAATCTGGCGCTACCGGCCATCCGCGACGGCATCGGCGCGCGCCCGGCCGAGCTGCAGCTCGTCGTGTCGGCATACGCGTGCGCGAACGCCGTCGTGCAGATCACCGGCGGCCGGCTCGGCGACCTGTACGGCCGCAAGCGCATGTTCATGATCGGGATGGCCGGCTTCGTCGTCGCGTCGACGCTGTGCGGGCTCGCCGGCAGCGGCGCGGTGCTGGTCGGCGGCCGCGTGCTGCAGGGCCTGTTCGCCGCGATCCTCGCGCCGCAGGTGCTCGCGACGATCCGCAGCGTGTTCAGCCCGCAGGAGCAGGTGCGCGTGATGGGCTTCTACGGTTTCGTGTTCGGCCTCGCGGCCGTGATCGGCCAGCTCGGCGGCGGTGCGCTGATCAGCCTGCATCCGTTCGGGCTCGGCTGGCGCGCGATCTTCCTCGTCAATCTGCCGATCGGCATCCTGGCGCTGGTCGGCAGCTGGCGCTTCATCCCGGAAAGCCGGCCGCCGCGCGGCCAGCGCATCGACGTGCCCGGCATGGCACTGCTGTCGCTGTTCCTGCTGATGCTCGTCTACCCGCTCACGCACGGGCGCGAGGCCGGCTGGCCGCTGTGGATGGTCGCGTGCCTCGTCGGCGCGCTGCCGATGCTCGGCGCGCTGCTGGCGGTCGAGGCGCGCCGTCTCGCGGGCGGCCACGATCCGCTGCTCGACGTGCGCCTGTTCCGGAACCCGGTCGTCGCACTCGGGCTCGTGCTGGCGTTCCTGTTCTATACGCTGAGCGCGTTCTTCCTGAGCTACGGGATCTATCTGCAGGGCTGCCTGAACTGGTCGCCGCTCGCATCGGGGCTCGCGATCCTGCCGCTCGGGCTCGGCTTCCTGTCGAGCCCGCTGCTGATGCCGCGACTCGTCGGCCGGTTCGGCGGCTATCGCGTGCTCACGCTCGGTTTCGCGATGCTCGCGGCCGGCGTCGCGACGGCCGCCGCGCTTGCCGGTGCGGCCGCGCCGGGCCCCGGCTTCTACGTGGGGATCGCGGCGATCGGTGTCGGCCAGGGCCTCGTGCTGCCGTCGGTCGTGCGGATCGTGCTCGCGGAAGTCGATACCGCGCGCGCGGGCGTGGCGTCCGGCATGGTCACCGCGATGCTGCAGATCGGCGCGGCCGTCGGCGCGGCGACGCTCGGCGGCGTGTTCTTCGCCCGGCTCGGCACGCATCCGGCCGCGCTCGATTATGTGCAGGGCTTCAGAACGTCGATGTTCGCGCTGACGGCCGTGCTGCTCGCGTGCATCGCGCTGTCGGCCATGCTCGGGCCGCTGCATCGGCGGCTGCATGCGGGCGCGTGACGCGGAACCGGCGCGCACTGCCGGCGCGGCTCGAGACGCGCGGCACGTGCGCACCGCTTGCCGGCATCGGGCGTGTCGTCATGGCTTGCGCTGCGCGTGCCGCGCTTCCCACTCCGCCAGTTCGACGCGATAGCGCGCCAGTGCTTCGTCGTACAGGTCGAAAACGCACGGCGAACAACCGCTGTTGCAGCAGTCTTCCAGTTCGGGCTGTACGGGCGGGGTCGGACGCGGATCGTCGATGGACGGATCGGTGGAGGCAGGCGTGGGCACGGCGAAAATCGAATGGCGGAAAAGATCCAGTATAAGTGGATGCCGCCCGGCCTGTCGGCGGTGACACCCGGCACACGCCGCCTCACATCCCCAGGATCGTCACCTGGTCGTGGCGAAGCCGAACGTCGCGTGTCCACGCGTCGACTTCCGCGATCACGCCGGCCAGCGCGGCGCAGCTTGCGTCGAGACGCGCGACGAAAGCCTGCCGCGATCCGCTGAAAATGAAACCGAGCCGGTCGAGCGCGTCGGTGCGCTGCGCGGCGTTGCCGAGCCTCCTGCCCGTGTCGGCCAGTTCGGCGACGATCGCAAGCCAGTCGGCCATGCCGACGGCGTTGAACGCGTAATGGTCGTAGTCGGGGACCTGCCGCGCGATTGCCGCCTCGAGCAGCCCGAACACTTCCTCGTCGAAGAACAGCGACCCGGCATTCCAGCAGGTGCGCGCATACGGCCCGCCCATGAGTTCGACGTACGCGGTGCCGTCGAGCGCCGCACGATCCTTGATGACGCGGATATCGTCCATGTGTGTCGTCGTGATCGCGGAACAACGCCCCATGCGTCGCCGCGCGTTCATCCATAATGGCGCGATTGTCGACGAAGCGAGCGGTGCTGTCGACGGCGCGCCTCCGTTGCGCGGCCGCTCGCCGCAAGCCGTGCAGCCGCCGCCCCACAGGAGCCGCGTGATGGCCGAAGCAGTGAATCCGCCGGAAGTCTGGGCGCCGTTCGGCGCGTTCTCGATGGCCGTGATCCAGGGCGACGGCCGGATCGTGCATCTGAAGGGGCAAGTGGCGCTCGACCGCGACGGCCAGGTGGTCGGCCACGGCGACATGCGCATGCAGGTGCGGCAGACGCTCGACAACATCCGCGCCGTGCTCGCCGCGATGGGCGGGCAGATGCAGGACGTGATCTCGCTCGTCCACCATGCGACCGACATCGATGCCTTCATGCAGGCCGGCGACATCCGCAACACGTATTTCGCCGCGCCCTATCCGGTGACGACGACCGTCCAGGTCGAACGTCTCTACCATCCTGACCTGCTGATCGAGATCACCGCCGTCGCCGAAATTCCGCTCGCGCGTTTTCGCCGGCCCGCATCCCGCGCGTGAAGCGCGGCAGTCCCGCGCCGGACGACGCGCCGGCCGTCGCATTGCCGACCGGCGCGCTTCCTCGCCACCCGCGTGCCTACTTCGCCTGCGCGCCCGGCTTCACGGCGCCCGCAGCCGCCTTGTCGGCCAACGGTTGCCACGCGGCGCCGAGCGAATACCAGTCGACACGGCGCGTGAGCGTCATGATGCCCGCGAGGATCGCGAACAGCAGCAGCGAACCGAGCATCAGCGCGTTGTCTTCCGACAGCAGCAGCCCGTAGAGCGCCGCGTACAGCACCGCGAGCAGCGCCGAGAACACCGCGCCGCGCTTCACGCTGTGCAGCACGAACGACAGGTAGAAGCCGAGCAGCCCGATGCATGCGCCGCTCGCCGCGAGATACGCATACGCGAACGCGATGTGTTCGGAGAGGCTCAGCAGCAGCAGGAAGAACAGCGCGAGCGACAGGCCGACCAGCGCGTACTGGATCGGGTGAATGCGCAGCCGTTTCACGAGCTCGTACATGAAGAAGCTCGCGAACGTGAGCATCACGAACAGCGCACCGTACTTCGTTGCGCGTTCGGCCTGCAGATAGACGTTCACGGGTTCGATCATCGACACCGACGCCGTTTCGATCGCGCCTTCCCCGTTGCCGGTCGCGATCTGCTCGCGCGCCTTCGTGTTGAACGACGTCACGCGCCAGTTGCCGGTGAACCCGCGCGCATCGACCGTGCGGTTGTTCGGCAGGAACGCGCCGTCGAAACTCGGATGCGGCCACGTCGACTTCAGCGAGAAATCGTTCTGGTCGCCCACCGGCGCGAACGCGACGGACTCCGCGCCCCGCAGCGGCAGGTCGATACTGAACGGCACGACCGCTCCCGCGCCCGCGCCTGCTCCCGCGCCTGCTTCGGCCAGCGCCGCGAGATCGACGTTCGCGTGCACACCCTGGCGCAGGCTGTCCAGCCGCGTGCCCTGCTCCACATCGAAACGCGCGCCGCCGATACGCACGTCGGGTTGCGCGGTCAGCCCGCGAATGTCGCCGATGCCGATCGCGACATAGGCGTTGTCGACCTTGAAGCTCACGTGGCCGTCCGCCTGCGGCAGCTTCTTCAGGTCCGGCAACGCCAGCGTGCCGGTCAACCGGCTCGTCAGTTCGTACACCAGCGCCTTGTGGATGCCGCGATAGCGGACGCTGGTCGTCAGCGTGCCGTCGACGTTCAGCGTCTTCGGAAACACGAGCAGGCGCTTCGTCTCGCTTCTCAGGCTCGTCTTCGTCGCGCCGCCGGCGGGCGTCTCGTCGCGCACGCGCGTGACTTCCGTGTAAGGCACGACAAGCACCGGCCCCGACACCGTCTGCGGCCCCGCATAGCTCGACCAGATGCTCTGCAGCGCGTCCATGCGATACGCGGAGCGTTCGTGCACGATGCTTTGCACCATCTGCAGCGGGATCAGGATCAGCAGCGCAAGCAACGCGGTGATCACGAATTTGAACAACAGGACTCGATTCATGGCCGACAGGTACCGGAGTAAAAGGTACCGCCAGCATGCGCCGGCCCGGTGAAGGGCGATTGAAGCCGGTGTGAAGCGAATGTGGGGCGAATGTGGGGCGAACGTGAAGCGCGGTCAGGCCGCCGACGGCAGCGTGAGCGTCGCGCACGCGCCGCCTTCGTCGCGGTTCGCGAGCGCGACCTGGCCGCGGTGCAGCATCGCGACTTCGCGGACGAAACACAGCCCGAGGCCCGTGCTGCGATCCTGCCCGTCGGGGCGCGGCAGCGAATAGAAGCGCTCGAACACGCGCGCCAGTGCGTAGTCGGGCACGCCGGGGCCGTCATCGGCGACGCGCACGATCGCGACGTGCGCCCTGCCCGCCGGCTGCCGTTCGAGCGCGATACGGATCGTGCTGCCCCGCGGCGCGAAATCCAGCGCGTTGTCGAGCAGGTTGCCGAGCGCCTGGCGCAGCAGGAACGGATCGCCTTCGACGACCGCCGGGTCGGCCGCGTCGTTCGCGTCGATCGCCAGGTTCACGCCGCGCTGCCGTGCGCGCGGCTCGATATCGTCGACGAGCTGTTCGAGCACCGGCCGCAGCGCGACCGGTTCGCGCACCGACAGCCGCTGCTTCTGTTCGACTTCGGCGAGCGCGAGCAGCTTGCGGATCATCTGTTCGAGGCGGCCGGCCTGGCGGCGGATGTTCTCGGTGAAGCGCCGGCGGTTCGCAACCGGCATGTCTTCCTGCAGCAGTTCGGCTGCACCGCTGATCGCCGCCAGCGGGCTTTTCATCTCGTGCGTGAGCGTGTGGATGTAGTTCTCGACGTACTGCCGATCCTCCAGCCGCTGATGCATGCTTTCCACCGCGCGCCCGAGCTCGGCCAGCTCGCTCGCGCCCTGCAGCGGCATGTCGGCCCGCTCGCCCGCCGCAATCGCGCGCGCATAGCGCTGCAGGCGACGCAGCCCGACCACCAGCCACCAGGTGCACGCGACGCCGATCAGGATCGCGCCGCCCATCAGCAGCGCGCCGTACAGCATGATCTTGCGCTGGCTACGCGCGATGAACGGCGCGACCGTCTGGTTCGGCTTCGCGATCGTCAGCACGCCAATGATCTCGTTGCCGCGCCGGATCGGTGCCGCCACGTGCATCACGGTGCTGCTGTCGTCGTTCGGATCGCTGCGCGTGCTGCGCGCGCCGTATTCGCCGCGCAGTGTCCGGTACACGTCGTTCCAGCGCGAATAGTCCTGCCCGAGCGCGCGGCCGGTGGAGTCGTAGCGCACGATGCCGTGCGCGTCGGTGATGTAGAGGCGGTAGCCGATCACGTTCTTCTGCACGCCCCACACGTTCGCGCTGACCGGGCGTTCGTGAAGTTGCGCGAGCTGCCGCGCGAAAGCACCGTCGGCGATATGGCCGCTGGCCATGTCGTCGGCGGCCAGCGTCGCGAGCACTTGCGCGGTATCGACGAGGGTGTCCTCCATCGCCTCGCGCACGCCGGGCTTCACCTCCTGCACGAACACGCGCAGCGTGATCAGCGCGGCCAGCCCGACGATCAGGAAAAAGCCGAAGAAGATGCGCAGGCCGATATGCATGGGCGGTGCCGGTCGTTACGGTTGCAGCGAATAACCCATCCCGCGATGGGTGCGGATCGGGTCGCGCTCGGGGTCGATCGCGCGCAGCTTGGCGCGCAGCGTCTTGATGTGCGTGTCGACCGTGCGGTCGGCCGAATCGAAGGCCTCGTGCCACACGAGATCCATCAGTTGCTCGCGCGAGTAGATGCGCCCGGGATGCCGGACCAGCAGCGCCAGCAGCCCGAATTCGTAGCGCGTGAGATCCAGTGCGTGGCCGAGCCACGACACGCGCGCGCCATCGGTATCGACCGTGAAGCCCGGTGCGGTCGTCGCATCGGGTGCCGGCGCGGGCGCGGGCGCGGGTATCGATTCGGGGGCGGCCGCCCGGTGGAAACGCCGCAGGATCACGCGTACCCGGGCCGCCAGCTCGCGTGGCGAAAACGGCTTGACCACGTAATCGTCGGCACCGATCTCGAGCCCGACGATCCGGTCGATTTCGTCGTGCCGCGCGGTGAGGAAGATCACCGGCACGTCGGAGAACGTGCGCAGCCGCCGACATACCTCGAAGCCGCTGAGGTCCGGCAGGCCGACGTCGAGCACGACGAGGTCGAAGCGCGCATCGCGCAGGCGGTCGAGCGCCGCCTGCCCGAGGGTGCAGTGGACGGTCTGCATGCCGTCGGTGCCGAGGGCGTAGACGATCGTGTCCGCGATCGCCACTTCATCTTCGACGATCAGGATATGGGGCTGATGCATGGTCTCGGGCTGGGCTCGCGTGGGTCCGGTGCGCCATTGTACGCACGGCCGGCCGCCGCGCGAGCGCGAGCCCGTGCCCGCCGGACTACGCGACGCGGCCGGTCACCGGAATCGACGCGCCGGTGATCGCCTGCGCGTCGGCCGACAGCAGGAAGCCGATCGTCGCCGCGATCTGTTCCGGCCGCACCCAGCGCGAGAAATCCGCGTCCGGCATGTCCGCGCGGTTCGGCGGCGTATCGATGATGCTCGGCAGGATGGCGTTCACCGTCACGCCACGGTCGAGCAGTTCGGCCGCCAGCGCCTCGGTGAGCCGCGCGACGCCGGCCTTCGCGGCCGCATAGGCGCCCATTCCCGCGCCGGCCTTGAACGCCGCGCCCGCGCCGATGTTGACGATACGCCCGGCCGGGTTCGCCAGCAGGTGCGGCAGCGCGGCCTTCGATGCGTTCAGCGCGGTCTTCACGTTCAGTTCGTACATGCGGTCCCACGTGGCGGCGTCGCCGTCGGCGATCGTCTGCCACACGAATGCGCCCGCGATGTTCAGCAGCGCGTCGACCCGGCCGAATTCGCGCTGCACGGTATCGAGCGCCCGCGCGGCGGCCTGCGGATCGACCAGATCGATGCCGCCGATGCGCAGCGCGTCGGCCGGCACGCCGGGCAGTGCCTCTGCCGCCGGGGCCGCGCCGCGGCCGATCAGCGCGACGCGTGCGCCGCGCGCGCCGAGCCACGCGGCCGTCGCGACGCCCAGATGGCCGAACCCGCCGGTGATCGCGACTGCCTTGCCTTTGAAATCGTGTTCCATCGATGTTTTCTCCTGGATCGAGGGTTGCCTGATGATGCGTATTGCATGGGTCAAGCCGGCCGCGGCACGCATGTGCGGCCGGCAATTCGACACAGCGTAGCGCGTTCACGCATCCGTGCGCACGGCGACGAGGCTGCGGCGGCGCAGTTCCTCCGTCGTTTCGCCCTGGTTGTCCGGGCGCCAGCCCGGCGGCAGCAGTACGAAGCGGATCGCCGTCCACGCGTCGCGGGCCGTCGCGACGTCACGGGCGAGGCTCGCCCAGTGTTCGAGTTCGACGACGAACGGATTGCGCGAACGGGTCGGCGTGACGAGGCCGAAACGGCACGGCTCGTCGGCGCGCTCGGCGACATAGGTGCCGAACAGCCGGTCGAACACGATCAGCACGCCGCCGTAGTTCGCATCGAGGTAGTCGAGGTTCGACGCATGGTGCACGCGGTGCGCGGACGGCGTATTGAACACGTATTCGAGCCAGCCGAGCTTCGGCATCCACGTGTTGTGCAGCCAGAACTGGTACATCAGGTTGAACGACAGGATCGCGAGCACGGCTTCCGGACGCACGCCGAGCCATACGAGCGGCGTGAAGAACATCGCGGCGCCGGCGATCTTGCCGGTCCAGCCGAGGCGAAATGCGGACGACAGCGTCAACTGGTTCGGCGAGTGATGCACCGCATGGGTCGACCAGAAGAAGCGCACGCGGTGCGACGCGCGGTGATACCAGTAGTAGCAGAACTCCTGGCCGACGAACACGAGCAGCGCGAGCGCGACGCTGTGGAGCGGGATCGTGAAGAGCCGGTGCGCCCACGCGAAATCGAACACCGGCGTGGCGAGCGACAGCGGCACCAGCGCGAGCAGCTTGCGGCCCGCGAGGTCGGCGAGCGACAGCCATACTTCGTTCCAGTCGAACGGTTCGGGCCCGCGGGCGCGGCGCCAGGTGAGCACGGCCGCCTCGACGAGCGAGACGGCGACGATGAAGAGCGTGACGTAGTACGCGAGCTTTCCGGTGGTCGTGAGCATGATGGGTCGTTCCTTCGGTTGAGTCGGACGCGTCATGGGCGGCACGGGCCGCCATCGCGTCGGATGGAACGCACTGTAGTGGGCGAGGAACGGAAAGACCACGCGGGAAATATGTCGCCGTATGTCGCAGTACGTCGCGGTCGGCGGCGTTCAGGTGATGCGCGGCGGTCACACGCGCTTGTCGACTGGAGCCGGGCCGGTTCGCGGTGGCGCGTGGGCATCTCCGGCGGGAAATGTGTCGCCGCATGTCGTGACGAAGGCGGTCGATGGCGTGCGACATGACATGGGCCGATGGACAAGCCTGCGCGGCAGGCGAGCGGCGAGCACAGTCGTGACCGGCCGGAAGCCGATTCTTCGGACGGTATACGACGGCGGACGGTTCCCTTCATGTTTCGGAGAAGCCGGTTCCGGTCGCGTGTGGCCCACCGCATGCGTTCAACTGCATGCGTTCAATTCGCGTGACGTGGCTCGACACGGAGCACGCGCGGATCGGCCCGCAAATGTGTCGCCGCATGTCGCCGCGACACGATTTCGCGCCGCGCTCGACACGTTCCGCCCCGCGCGGCCGCCCTCCGCCTTCACGCGATCGCACTGCCGGCAGCCTTGCCCGGCGCGGCATGCCCGCGATCGGCGCGGACGGCATACGCATTCGTCGTACCTCGAAACAGCACGACACATGTAACACCGCGACATCTTTTATGACGCGACGGGCGCGTGTCGTCGCCCTAAAGTTCGTTCCGTCGCCACGCCACCGCGTGCACCGAAACGAACCGCAAGGACACCCGATGAAACCCCGCTTCCTCGTCACCGCCACCGCACTCGCCCTCGCCTGCACGCCGGCCTTCGCCGGCTGGTCCGGCCACGGCACCGCGTACACCCCGCGCGGCACCTACAACGGCGCGCACGCCGGTTCGTGCGGCGGCGGCAGCTGCTCGCATGCGGGCGGCGTGATCGGCCCCGGCGGCGGGATCGCGACCAATACCGGCACCGTCACGCGCACCGCGCCCGGCCAGTTCTCGAACAGCGGCACGGCCGTCGGCCCGAACGGGCGCTCGGTGGAACACAGCGGCGACACGAGCTGCGCGGACGGCACCTGCTCGCATACCGGTTCGCTCACGGGCTCGGACGGACACAGCGCCACGACATCGGGCAGCGTGACGCGCAACGGCCCGGGCCAGTATGCGTCGAGCGGCACGATCACGGGATCGAACGGCAATACGGCCAGCCATACGGCGTCGACGAATTGCGCAGGCTCGACCTGCTCGCGCTCGGGCATCGTGACGGGCACCGACGGCGCAAGCGTCACGCATTCCGGCAGCGCGACGCGCGTGGCGCCGGGCGTCGTGACGACGTCGGGGGGCTCGACGGTCGTACATGGCGGCACCGTCTCGACCGGCGGCACGACGGTGATCCACGGCAGCACGGCGGCAGGCGGCGCGGTCGTCGTGGCCGGCGGGACGGTGCCGGTTCCTGTCGCGGTGCCGGTGCCCGTGCCCGTCGCACCGTCTCCGCCCGCGGCGGTGGTCGTGACGCCCCCGCCGCCCGCCGCCACGGTCGCTGTCGCGGCACCGGCACCTGCCGCCGTCGTGGTCACGCCCGCGCCACCCGCGCCGGCCGCCGTCGTCGTCACGCCCCCGCCGAAGGTCGTGCATGTTGCGCCGCCGAAGGCCGTCGTGGTCGCACCCGCGCCGCGCGTCGTCTACGTCGCGCCGCCACCGCCGAAGGTCCTGTACATCGCGCCGCCGCTGCCGCGTGCCGTGTACGTCGCCCCGCGCGCCGTGTATGTCGCCCACCCGCCGCGCGCCGTCGTCTGGGTGCCCGGCCACTGGGCCGGCCGCGTTTGGGTGCCCGCGCACTGGGCATGACCCGGCCCCGCTCCGGTCTGTTTCGTTTTCCATCCGTTTCATCAACCACCCGGCCGGCGCAGACCGTCGGCCACGCAAGGAGAAACCCCATGAAGTCCATCAAGAAGATGATTGCCGTCGTCGTTTTGTGTATCGTCTCAGCAACAGCGTCGGCACAGCAGGTGCCGCCCGGCGCGACGAACGGTGGTGCACGCGTCGAACGCGCACTGATGCAGTTGCAGGCCCGCTTCGCCAGCGCGAACACGACGCACGACGGCAGGCTCACCCGCGAGCAGGCCGCCGCGGGCATGCCGATGGTCGCGCAGCATTTCGACGAAATCGATACGCAGCACAACGGCTACGTCACGCTCGAGCAGTTGGCCGGTTTCATGCGCCAGCGCATGGCGGCCCGTTGAACCCGCACGACGATCCGGCCGCGCACGCACCGGGAGGCAAGCGATGGAACAGTCCTGCAGGATCGTCGTGCTCGACGACGAAGCCGAGCTGCGCAACATGCTGCAGCGCTTCCTGACCGGCCACGGCTTCCAGGTCCGCGCGGTCGCCGACGGCAAGCGGCTCGACCGCCTGCTGCAGCGCGAGCCGTACGACCTGCTGGTGCTCGACCTGATGATGGAGCCCGAGGACGGCCTGAGCGTATGCCGGCGCCTGCGCGCCGAAGGCCAGACGCTGCCGATCCTGATGCTCACCGCGAAAGGCGATGCCGCGGACAAGGTCGTCGGCCTCGAGACGGGCGCCGACGATTACCTGGCGAAGCCGTTTCTCCCCGACGAACTCGTCGCCCGCGTCCGCGCGCTGCTGCGGCGGCAGAAGATGGCGGCCGGCGAGCCGACGGTCACGTCGCAGCGCCTGCGTTTCGGCGCGTTCACGTTCGACGTCGGCCAGCAGACGCTGATGCGCGACGGCACGCCCGTCGAGATCCATTCGGCGCAGATGCTGCTGTTGCACGCGCTCGGCTCGTCGCCGAATCGCGCGGTGAGCCGCGAGAACCTGCTCGCCCGCGCGCGCGGCCGCGACCATGCCGCACTCGACCGCAGCGTCGACGTCCAGATCCTGCGGCTGCGCCAGATCGTCGAGGACGATCCCGCCAAGCCACGCTTCATCAAGACCGTCTGGGGCATCGGCTACATGCTGGTGGCCGGCATCGAGCCGTGATGCGCATCCCGCTGCCGCGCTCGCTGCTCGCGCGCAACATCGCCCTGCTGGTGGCGCTCGTCGCGCTGTCGCTCGCCTGTTCGCTCACCGTGCTGCTGCACTACGTGCAACGCCCGCGCATCGAGCGGGCCTCGATCGTTTTCGCCGACTACGTGCAGCTGCTCGACCGCACGCTCGCCAGCCTGCCGCCCGATGCCGGCCGCACGGCCGTCGCGCAGTTCGGCGGCCAGGCCGCGCTGCCGCCGGCCGCACCGCCGCAAGCGCCGAACCTGGCGGCCTTCTTCCGCACCTGGCAGCGCGACGTGTTCATGCAGGCACTGGAACGCCACCTGCCGCCGGACCTCCCTGCGCGCTGGCAATCCGGCGACGACGAGCGCCTGTGGATCCGGCTGCACGCGGCCGGCTCGCCTGTCTGGGTGCCGCTGCCGATGGCCGCCGACGCGCAGGCGAGCGGCATCACGACGGCCCTCGTGCTGTCGGTCGGGCTGGCGCTGCTCGCGGCGCTGACCGGCTACCTGATCCAGCTCCACCTGAACCGGCCGCTCGACGCGCTGGCGCGGGCGGCGCAGCGCGTCAGCGCGGGCGAGCGCCCGCCGCCGCTGCCCACCGACGGCCCGACCGAAATCGCCGACGTGAGCCGCGCATTCAACCAGATGGCCGACGCACTGCAGCAGGCGGAAGCGACCCGTTCGCTGATGCTGGCCGGCGTGTCGCACGACATCCGCACGCCGCTCACCAAGCTGCGCCTGGCGATCGCGATGGCGCTGCCGCGCGGCACGCACGACGCGCTCACCGCATCGGCCGAGCACTATCTCGACCAGATCGATACGATCCTGCAGCAATTCATGGACTACGCGGGCAGCGGCGAGCGCGAAACGCCGCAAACCGGCGACCTGAACGCGCTGATCGGCCAGCTCGTCGCGGATTTCGCGGGGCTAGGCCATGAATTCGAGTTCGACGAAGGCGAGGTGCCCATGTTCGCGTTTCGTCCGATCAGCCTGATGCGGCTGCTGATGAACCTGATGCAGAACGCGGTCGTCTATGGCCGCACGGGCCTCGGCGTGCGCACGTGGACCGAAGGCGGGATCGCGTATGCGGTGGTCGGCGATCGCGGCAACGGCATCCGCGCGGCCGAACTCGAACGGCTCAAGGCACCGTTCAGCCGGGGTGCGAACGCACGCAGCCATGCGGGCGGCACGGGCCTGGGCCTCGCGATCGTCGAGCGGATCGCCCGCCTGCACGGCGGCTCGCTGACGTTCCGCGACCGCGACGGCGGCGGCCAGGAGGCCGTCGTCGCGCTGCCGCTCGATTCGTCCGGGCAGGCGCGGCGGGGGCTTTCGGGTTGAGTGGCGGCTCGATGGTTCTTCGGTTCTTCGGTTCTTC